>JADLHV010000136.1 GCA_020848595.1 Bacteroidia bacterium | reverse complement strand
ATTGGTCAATCAGGCTTACTAAGACATTTTCAAATTTATAATTCAAAAGGGGTGTTAATTTGTACTGCCACAGAATCTAAATATCTCAGTCATGAGTGGCGCTTATTAACCTATAAGGATAATCGATTCCATAGTCTCAATGTACCAACAGAAGACGATTTAATGCAGATTCTAAAATCGTTAATCAGTAAAGATTATTTATAAAAAAAAGACAACCTTTTACAGTTGCCTTTCAATTTAGATAATGAAAAAAAATTAATTTTCTTGATTGTGATTTTCGGATACGTCGGCATTCTCCCTCGGTTTGGCTTGCGTCACTATCATGTTTCTGCCTTTTAAGTCGTGTCCGTTCAAAGCTTCAATGGCTCTTAAGCCGTCAGCTTCGTTGACCATTTCGACAAAGCCAAATCCCTTGCTTCGTTTTGTCTCCAGGTCGCGTACTATCTTTGCGCCAATTACTTCCCCGAAGGGCAGAAACTCATTCTTGAGCTCTTCGGTGCGCAATCGATAGTTTAGATTTCCAATGTAAATTCTCATTTCAATAAGCGGTTAAGTTTAATTAGTAACAAAACTAATTTTGGATGAAGTAATTCCAAATTTAATTTTTTTAAACTAAAATAACATATCTTAACGTATTGATATTTAGTGTTATACGTAAAGAATTGTTGCCTATCTGAAACTTAATGCTTTGGCTCTAATATTTGCTTTATCGACGAAAGTATGTAATTCTTGTGTTCTTTGGCGTTTAATGTCGACGAAGGTAAACTAGCCTGAATTTGCTTCTGTAAATTAACTAATTGATTATAAGCTTTTGATTTACTTAAATAGTCAAATTGAGGCGATTTTGTTATAGCCCCTAAATATTGAATGTATAAGGATTGTAAATTTTGTCTATAGCTGTTTATCTCGCCTGTCATGTCGGCTTGAAATATAGCATTACTTAAATCCTTAAACATTTCACTTAACTCATATTTATTGCCTCCATACAATTTACTGTCGCTTATTCTTTGTAATGTATTTGGATGTAAAAGGTGAACTAAAACCATGTTCTGTACATTTAATATTCTATCATGAATTTTAGGGTCTTCTCCGCTAGCGAAAAAGTTAAATCCTCTTCTTTGCATTTGTAAATAAGGCATTAGCTCTGCTGGAATTTCCATTGCATTGGGAGCAAATACTAGTTCTGCTAATGCTTTCATTGCATTTTTTTGTAACTCGTATGGAACAGCTGTATAAGGTTTGTTTAAAGATTTTTGATTGCTAAAACTCCTATCGACATATACGCCTCCGATATATCTTGATATAACTCCTGCCTGAACCGCCCATTCGGAAGATAGGACGATATACGAACCTCTTAAGTCATTAAAACTTCTATTCTCTGTGCCGTATTCTTTATATAAATTCGACATCATCGTTTTTATAAATCCAATGCGTTCTTTGGCATAACCTACAGCATCGCTGCTCATATCTCCAATCATTACTCTAGGGTCTATGGCTTTGCCCGGACTTCTCATATCATCGGCATCGTTTCCAAAACATAAAGCTGGTTCGGTACTTCTCGCTAATATGTTCTGTCTTCTTGCTTGATCTTCTATTAATGTGTTTTCTTGATAGTACCCAAACTCTATTGCCCATAGGTCGTATGGCCCTGGTCGGGTAGTATAATATTGAGATTTTTTTCCAACTCTATTGCTAAAATTGGCAGCAGGATAATCCATTACACTGCCTGTTAATCCTATTGATTCTGTAATACTGCGGTCGTATAAAACATCTGGACTATGTAATTGACTTGCTTTCATATTGTGATTAAGCCCTAAGGTATGCCCAACTTCATGCAAAATAAGATAGTAGATAGATTCCTTAATAAATTCATTTACATCCGATTCACTGGCTTTATTCATGGCTAAATATTGCAGTCCTAATAGATTTTGCATATGCATATGCTCTCCAGCCTGACAGCCATGTGGGTCATGATATTCGTTGCCATCAATTTGCATCAACCATTCAATTCCTGCTTTATCAAAAACACGTTGACTGCGCAATCTGTTGGTTATAAATATCCATTCTAACATAATATCAGCACCTAAAATTTCTCCAGTACGTGGATTGACAAAACTAGGTCCGTAGCCACCAAATGGAGGTTCAGGACTGCTGGTCCATCTTAATACATTGTATCGAATATCTCCTGCATCCCAATCTGCATTATCTGGCTGTTCATTAATCTCTATCGCGTTTTTAAATCCTGCTTTTTCAAAGGCTAAATTCCATTGTAATATAGCTGCTCTTATGGTTGGTCTTAAATCTTTTGGTGTGGTATTTTCTATCCACCAAGTAATAGGTTTTACTGGCTCTGATAAGAGTGCACTAGGGTCTTTTTTAACTAAATGCCAACGGTGAATTAAATCTTTATAATTAAGATTATCTAAAGTTGTCATGTCATTGACTTCTGTTATAAAATAGCCAATTCTAGGGTCATCGTATCTCGGAACGTAACCGTTATTCGGCATTTCAATAAAACTATGTTGAAGTAAAATTTCTACATAACGGCCATCGGTAATTGCATCACTTGAACTGCCTCGCGACATTGGATCATCATAAACATATCGAACTATTATGTCTGTGTTTTCAGGATAACTTTTGATGGTTTCGTAATGCGTTTTGGCTTTGTTTAATCCGCCTAAATTAAATGCTCCATTCATCATTGGAGGCATCATACTCATTCGCTTTATTTGATATAAAACTTCACTTAAAAATAGATTGTCGGCATTAATTAAATATTCGCCTTTCGATTCGTCTGAAGCTAAAATAACTTCACTACTCATAACCGCATTCGCGATATTTGAATTTGCCGATTTTGAAATAGCATTGCTCGGATCAAAATAGAAAGAGGTGTTTTGTGTGATAAATTCTATCTGATTGAAATACCTTTTAATTTGGAAAACTTTATTGTCTCTAAATGTTCCTTTGTTATGTCCAGTTGTTGTATTGCCATTCTCGATGTAACTAAAATAAATGAACTCTTTATTTATCTGTTCTCTTTTAATTAATAACATCATCGACCCTGTGGTTGTATCTTGAAAAAGGGTGAAAAGTCCTTCTGTTTTTTTGCATTTTTTAACTTTCTCGGCTATAGTAGCAGGCCCAGCTGGTTTTGCCGCAACGGTTGCTAATTCTGGTTTTTTCTTGTCCTTTTTTCTCTGTGCGACTGCATCACTACTGTATAGAAATAGGATGGATAATGCCATTAAACTAATTCGACGTAACATGTTTGATTAAATTTTTCGCAAATTATCCTTTTTATCGATTTTTGAACGTCTTTTTCGATAAAATGACTTTTACTTTATATAATAATTTGATTGTTAAAGTTTTCTATATCTAATTTTATCTATTAATTCGGGGTTCTCTTTTAATCTTCTTATAGAATTTATTGATAGATAAGACATTCTTTATTGATAGGGGATAATTATAAATCGGACTTTTTATTAGTCTGCTTATTTTTGCATTGTGAAATCAAAAAATTTTCTTTTGAGTGTTTTAATACTCGCGTTTGTATTGTCGTTTTTTATTATTCGTTACATGAAAACGGTTAATTATCCAGAATTACCGGAGTTAGTAGACCTTAATGGAAATGTTTTTAATAAATCGGATCTCGAAGGGAAATTATATATTGTATCGTATTTTCAAACCTGGTGCAGCGATTGTGTGAAGGAAAAACCGCAATTGGAAGCGCTTCAAAAACAATTTGGAGCCGATAAAATTGTTGTATTGTTGGTGAGTGACGAACCCAAAGATAAATTACTTCAATACGCCGAGAAATTTAAAAGTTCTTTGACCATATATCATTCGGATAAAAGTTTAAAAAAGGATATTGGTATTAGGGCTTATCCAACTACTTTTTTGTTTGGTAAAAATGGTCAGTTACTTAGAAAATCTGTCGAAGGAATGGATTGGGATGATAATAAAGTCATACAATTAATTAGTAATCAATTTAAATAGTATTGCGCATTCCATTGATGAATTCGGTGGAGCTCATTTTTTTCTTGCCCTCTGGTTGAACAATTGTAAATTCTAAAATGTAATCTGAACAATGGGCTAGTAATTTATGCTTGCCTTCTATCTCTATTAAACCCTTTTCTCTTGATGGATTCTCTGTTTTATGACTTTCTAAAACTTTCAATTTCTTTCCATTAAATTCTAAGTGCGCACCAGGATAAGGCGAAAGTCCTCGAATGAAATTATGCACTTGTTCGGCATTTTTATCTAAATTGATTTTACAAGTTTCAGTAAAAATTTTAGGGGCTTCTGGAAAATGACCACTTGCTTGTTCTAACAATTCTATTGGTCCATCTAATATTTTATCTAAGGTTTTAACCACGAGTTTCGAACCCTCTATCATCAATTTATCGTGTAATGCTCCAGCGTTGTCTTTGGGGTCAATTTGTATTTCTGATTGAAGAATAATGGCACCCGTATCTATAGCATGTCTTAAAAAAAAGGTACTGACTCCGGTTGTTTTTTCTCCATTTATTATCGCATGGTTGATAGGCGCTGCACCTCGATAAGAAGGAAGTAAACTAGCATGTAAATTGAATGTTCCTAGTCTTGGCATATTCCATACAATTTCTGGAAGCATTCTAAATGCAATGACTATTTGTAAATCAGCGTTCAGCGATTTTAATTGATCTATAAATTCTGGAGATTTTAATTTTTCAGGTTGTAAAGTTAATATCCCTAATTCATCGGCAGCTGTTTTAACGGCCGAACTTTGTATTTTATAGCCTCTTCCTGACGCTTTGTCTGGAGCAGTAACTACCGCTACAATATTATATCCAGCTTCTACTATAGCTTTTAAAGATGCTACTGCAAAATCTGGAGTGCCAAAGAAGATTATTCTCAATGATTGTTTATCCATTTTGTATTCTCGACAAAATTAAGACTAATCTGTAAAAATTTGCTTACTCTTAAGCAACATATGTCATATTTGATTCGTCTTAACAATAAACTTATTATTTTTTCGTATATTCGTTTGTTTTTTGAAGCGGCTAAATACCTATATCAATTGTTTAGTAATCATCCTGATAGCTTATACTAACCAGGCTCAGGCTCAATTCAAATTATTGCCTAATAATGGGCAATGGGAAGAAGGCGTTCTCTTTAAAGCCGAACTAAGTGCTTGTAATCTCTTTGTTTCTAAAGGCCAAATTACCTATCTTTTTTATAATTCTGAACAATTGAATGAGGCTCAACACGAACAGAAATTCGATGGTCAGTTAGAGATGCATGCCATAAAAGTGAATTTTTTAGGTGCTAATCCTGCTGCCGTTTATTCTGGTATCGGGCAATCGGTTGAATATTATAATTACTTTATTGGTAATAACCCTCAAAAATGGAAATCTAAGGTTTACGCCCATTCGAAGCTCTATATCTCTAATATTTATAATAATATTGACTTTGAATTGTTCGAGGAAAAAGGCGCTTTAAAATACAATTTTATCGTTAAACCTGGTGGCGACTACAAACAAATTAAATTGCAATATGATGGAGCGGATTCTTTATTCATTCAAAATGGGGTATTAAATATCAAAACCCGTTTTGGTTATATAAATGAATTACGCCCTTTTGTCTACGAACAAGCAAGTCAAGGTGATTTACCTATCAATTCTCAATATGTTTTGGAAGGGAATACTATGCATTTTGAAATAAATGGTAAACGCAATGTTTCTAATGCTTTAATCATCGACCCTGTTCTGGTATTTTCGAGCTATTCGGGCTCTCGTGCTGATAATTTTGGATATACCGCCACTTTTGATAGTAAGGGTAGAGGGATTGCGGGTGGAACGGTATTTGGTTTCGGTTTTCCTACTACTTCTGGTGCTTATCAAGTTGATTTCGCTGGTGGTGATGAAGAGGATACTGATATTGGATACGTAGATAGAGACTGTGGAATTTCGGTCTATCAAGCCGATGGAAAGTCTTTGCTCTATTGTACTTATCTGGGTGGAAGTATGAGCAACGATCAACCTCATAGTATGATTGTCGATAGTAAAGATAATTTGTTAGTAATGGGTACTACCAAATCTTTCGACTTCCCAATTGGAATTGCGCCTGCTTTTGATGATTCTTACAATGGACTTTCTGATATTTTTATTGTTAAATTTAGTCAAGATGGTACGCAACTGTTATTGGGTACTTTTGTCGGGGGCTCTAGTTACGATGGATTAAATGGCGATCGCCCAACTAAAACAACTAGTCCGCTTCTTTATAACTATGCCGATGATTTTAGAGGTGAAATAATTGTCGATACACTCGATGATGTTTATGTGGCTACTACTACAATGTCTAAGGATTTTCCTACACTTAATGCTTCTGATAATTCTTATGGTGGTAAACAAGATGGCTGTGTGTTTAAGCTAAGTGCCGATTTGTCGACTCTTTTATTTTCAACTTATATTGGTGGTAATGAAGATGATGCTGCTTATGGTTTGGATTTAGGTACACATAATGATTTATATATAACGGGAGGAAGTAATACTATTAATTTTAATTATAGTGTTCCTGGTTTGGCTCAGATAAATAATGGTGGTAGAGCAGATGGATTTTTAGTTCGAATAGATCTCTCTAATTTTAATTTATTAGCAGCTACTTTTATAGGAACCTCGGCTTACGACCAGACTTATTTTGTTAAGGTAGATAAATATGGAAAACCCTTCGTATTTGGTCAATCTGAAGGTCAACATGCCCGTTCTCCTAATGTATTTGGAGTTGATGGGTCGAGAATGTTCCTGAAAAAATTAGACTTAAATTGCACAGCTATAGAATTGCAAACTGTATTTGGTGGTACTAATAAACTTAGACCAGATATTTCGCCGACTGCTTTGCTTGTTGATGAATGCGAACGTATATTTATAGCTGGTTGGGGTGGGATAAACTTAGGAGGATTTACAGGTGGTGGTACCACTAATATGCCAATTACCTCAGATGCTTATCAAAAAAGTACGGATGGCGAAGATTTCTATTTAGCCGTTTTTAGTAAAGGATTTAATGAACTTCAATACGCAACTTATATCGGTGGAAAAAGTACTCCTTCTGTAAGTGCTCACGAACATGTAGATGGCGGAACTAGTAGATTCGATAAAAAGGGGGTCGTTTATCAATCTGTCTGCGCTGGTTGCGGTGGACAAAGTCTATTTCCTACTACTCAAGGTGTTTGGAGTAAAACAAATAATTCAAGAAATTGTAATAACGCTTTATTCAAATTTGATTTTGAAAATCTAAATAGAAAACCCATTGCTAAAGACTCTTTTATGGAGGTGTTT
>JADLHV010000135.1 GCA_020848595.1 Bacteroidia bacterium | reverse complement strand
TTTCCCCATTTCGAGATACTTAAAGTTGAACCTAAACCAGCATCCATTCTTAAAGGAGATACAATTGTTTCGGTTGTAACATTACTATTATATAATACGCCTGCATCACCAAAAGCATACAGATCTAATTTTAACCAATTACGAGTAAATTTAGGTTTAAAATTAATGAAGCGATCAAAATCAATTTCAATTGAAGCAATTGTACAGCCATTTCAATTATAGAGATTATAGAGATTTCAATTAGCCATTACTGGAGATAAATAACCAGCATACACTCTAAGATTAAGTCAACCAACCATTTGAAAGTGATTAGTTGAAGTACCATAACCAAGCCATTCTTGAGGAATAAAACCTCTAGAACGAGTGAATTTACTTTCCAATAAATCTTCCATATTCGCACCTGCTAAATTCAGCATAACTTCTTCTGGAATAGACGACCCTTCAATATGTTGAAAAAACCATCGAGTATGAATATCTAGTTTACCAATATGATTGTGATTAATTACTTCGACTTTCCATGATCCATAAGCAAAATCTTTAGATAAACCATTCCCTCTTAAAGTTGAATTAATGATACCATTACCATGTTTATATTTATAATTTCTTTGATAATCTATATTAATTGAAGAATTTGTTTTGTTTTCGCGATTAACATTTTCGCTATAAGGCCAATAAACAGATTTACTTTTAGGCATGCTGATATTTTTATATCTGAATACCATTTTATTTTTACCAAAAGACTTTTCAAATCCAAGATTATCATAAAACAATCCATCTAAAAAACGTGTATCCCAAAAAATATACGCATTGTGACCAACCAAATTTCGATACACCAATTTATATGAAAATGGGTCACGCACATCTATATCATATTGTTTCTCGGCTCCTAAACCTGTATTGTACCAGATAGTAAAATCTAGAACATGTTTAACCTTAGCATATTCGAAATGCGTATTTATTCCAGCTTTAACACCATCGACAGCGTTAAACCACAAATCAGGTTGCCAGGTAAAATTTTGGTGATTAAAACTTGAAACGGGAGCAAAACCTTTATTAAAATTAACTTTATACGGCAATTTATATTTATGTTTCTTCATCACATTATCCAATCTATAAATATCTGCCAAACGATTACTAGAATCAATTTCAATAGACAACAATTTATCGTCTAAGGCAATTGTATCCGTATACGTTTTATTGAGGAGTCCCCATCCTATCCAAGTTTTTAGAACTGTTCTTCCATCATTTTTAGCGAAATATGTATTAGGAATTAAGTATTCATATTTTTTACCATTTTTATCAGAAATACTTAAATCGATAGGCATTTGCATATCCCCTTTGCGTTTAAGCGTAATAGCATAATAGAATTTGCCATCATTAGATTTATTTTTTAACTTTTTAAAGTTTACAATTTTATAATCCAATGATTTAGTTGTTTCCATCCATTGGTCGAAGAACCAATTGAGATCAACTTTAGAATATTCAATTATAGATTGTCTAAAATCTTCTGGATAAGGATGTGCGAATTTCCACTTATTAAAATAATGCGTCATAGAGTTTAAGAACAACTCATCACCAAGTACATATTGAAGATTATAAAGCATTGTAGCCGTTTTATAATAAACATGCCTATAACCGCCACCGTGACCCAATGCCGAACTAAAATCGTCGCTATGCGTATTTAAAGTCGCATCATTATGATTTATAGCATCATTTAAATAACCATTATAGACAGCTTGCTCGTCATAGCTATTAGCATGCATAGGGATATTATTAATTTTCTTAATACTCCAAGAAGTTAAGAACTGAGTAAATCCTTCATCCAGCATAGCTCTATAGGTTTCATTATTTCCAATCATACCATAAAACCAATTATGTCCAATTTCATGCGCGATGACATATTGGTGACCAGGCCAATTACCACCATCCAAGGTGAGCATTGGATATTCCATACCATCTCTAGCATCAGCAGCAACAATTTTAGGATATCCATACATACCGATATCTGTGCTATAAACTTCAATAACTTTAGCAATAAAATTTGCAGTAGGATACCAATAAGCGGCATTTTGTTCTTGAGCTAAAGCAATACAACGCACACCATTCCATTGACTTTCACCAATTCTATAAGTTGGGTCGGCAGTAAAAGCAAAATCATGAACATTTTCAGCATGGTATTTCCAAGTTTTTACTCCATCCCTTGGAATTGTATAAGTATAACCAGTAGGCACACGACCGGCGACACTTTTTTGACTTTTATCTGTAGCTGGTTTAGAGTAATTATTGATATCTATTTTATTTCTTAAATCATTAGGTAATACAATATTTTCATTCATTAATTTTCCAGTTGCTTCTACAATATAATTAGAAGGGAAAGTTAAATTGACATCAAACACACCGTAATCCCCATAGAATTCTTTACCTAGATGTTGATCGGTTGTCCAACCAAACTTTCTATCGTAGACACAAATACGAGGATACCAATGTACACCGTCAAAATGTTTATTGACACCATCGGGTTTAAATGTTTTAAAGCGTCTACGCATACTACCATTATCCCAATAAGTTTTAAATTTGATTTTAAAAACCACAGAAGCACCAGAGGCAAGTGCTACCGGTAAATCGGCAATTAGCAATGTATTATCAATTTTATAAGAAACAACTACATCATTAACTTTAAACTCGGTTATTAAAGTACCCATTTTTTGAGCTTCATATTGACCAAAATGAGAGACCTCCTTATTAACTTCATTTAGAGCATGAGCATACGATCCAGGCTGAAAAGCATTTTGGTATAAGTGAAAATACACTTTAGTTAAAGCATCTGGACTATTATTGAAATATTCGAGAGTTTCTTCACCAGTAATTTCATCTTTATCGTCATCAATTATGGCATCAATAGTATAATGAACATCTTGCTGCCAATAGTCGGAATATGGTCGACGATTTTTCCAGTAATCTTTATAATTAAATAATTGAGCATTCAAGCACAAAGGCAAGAACAGCGATAATAACACCAATTTTTTCATAAATATTGAATGCGAATTTAAAACATTAGGTTTTAAAAATAGTAAAATCCAGCGAGATTACTTAAGTACAAGCAAACGATGTAATTCGGTTCGAGTACTTTCATCATCAAATTTACCACTGTATTCGGCGGTAGTTGTATGACTGCTATTGTCTTTAATACCGCGACTAGCAACACACAGATGTTTAGCATTAATTATAACAGCAACATTATCGGTACCAAGAATTTGTTTAAGTTCATTGGCAATTTGCATCGTCATACGTTCTTGCACTTGCGGTCTTTTTGCAAAATATTCGACAATACGATTTAATTTAGATAGTCCAATTACTTTACCATTTGGAATATACGCAATATGAGCGGTACCAAAGAAAGGGACAAAATGATGTTCACAATTCGTATAGAATTGAATATCCTTTTCAATCAACATTTCATTGTACCTGAATTTATTTTTAAAATGAGAAACTACTGGTTTATTATCAGGATTTAGTCCCCAGAAGGTTTCTTTAACGTACATTTTAGCCACTCTATGAGGTGTACCTTTTAGACTATCATCCTCTAAATCGAGGCCCAAAGTTTCCATAATGCCTTTAAAATGTTCTTCGATACGTTTAATCTTCTCATCATCAGAAAGATGAAAAGCATCAGAGCGCATTGGTGTATTGGTATGACTGAAGTCGTGATCGTGATCGTCTTCTATGTGATTATTTTCCATTAAATTCTACAAAATTATTTTCCGTTTCATAAAGTCTTAAGCTTAATTCCAATTGAGCATCCAAATGAGGGCGGAGTAGATTCCAAATTACAACTGCAATATTTTCGGCAGTTGGATTAAGGTGTTTAAATTCAATTGTATCTTCATTTAAATTTCTATGATCAAAACGATCGTGAATTTCTTTTTGAATAACCGATTTTAGAATTTTAGTATCTATAACATAACCCGTCACTGGATCAATTTCACCAGTCACTTTAACTTCAAGAGCATAATTATGACCATGATAATTGGGA
>JADLHV010000134.1 GCA_020848595.1 Bacteroidia bacterium | reverse complement strand
GTATTAGGTTCTACAAAGTCGAAATAGCGAACCAAACTAGCAGCAGTAAGTCCCTTAATTATATCGAGAATGAGTACAGCAACGCCTGCTTTTTTACCTAATACTCTAAATGTATTGGTAGCACCAGAGTTACCACTTCCATGTTCTCTGATATCAATCCCAAAGAATGCTTTACCAACCCAAAGGGCTGAGGGCATTGATCCAATTAGGTAGGAAACAATAACGCCCAAACTGATCCAAATAAATTCCATTAATAGCAGTTTGTTAATCTTTTATTAAAGTGCAAAGATAATGAAAATTAAATTCATTTTTGATTGATTTCATAAATATCTGTATATCAGTTGTTAATGGTTTATTCGTCTTCAACATCATTTCGTCTTAAGAAATTGTCTTTTAATTTTTCGTTACCAATTCGTATAATAAATGTATCGTCGGCAGCTTTATTCGACTCAGTAGTAACAGCTGTCATTAATTCTTCATTGTTACTAGATATGATTATACTGCCTTTCATATATTCTAAATACACCCAATCGCCATTGTCGCAAACAATATAGATATAAATTTTATCTCCACTTCTTTTCTTTTCAATGGCAATAGTTGTTGTAAATTTCTTATTAACTACGGTACCATTATAAATAGGCATATTAAAGGTTCCTGTAGCAATGAATTTGCGTTTCAAACGATTATAAGCTAGTTCGACATCAGTAAAGACGAAGCCTGTTTTAAATTCACCATCAGCAGGTATATTTCCAGTTGTCTCTAGTGTCTTAACCATTTTTCCAGCAAGTTTCTCATCACTGATTAAATTGAAAATTCCCATTTTATTATCGCCAGTTTTGAGGGAGCTCATAGCAGAACCTGCATTTTCATTCATGAGCATTTTAAGTAGCTTCGAACGGATTTCTGAAGGTAAGTCGATATTTAACCAAACCATTAGATTGAATCTAAATGTTGAGTCATTCGCAGTGTGTTCAGATGTACCAGAAGTTTTTAAGCTAGCTTTAGGTGAATTAATTCCAAAATCGTAACCACCTTCGGAGTAGACGCTTTGGTCGGCATCATTAAATTGCATGTAATTACCTTTCAAAGAATTGTTTAGTAATTTATCTTCATTACCTACCATAAAGGCATTTTTTGCAGCGTCATAATACATTATACCGGTATCAGCTTGAAGTTCTGGATCACTATATCGACGTTTTAAATCGAAAAGAATAGGATAAACGTGGTTACTATCATTGGCAAAATATAATCCAACACTTAAACGTTTATCGTCTTTATCTCGAGGGTCACTTATATTAATAATGACATTTTGAGGATCAACTTCCTGGTTTTTAAATCTAAGCCAAAGTGTTTCCATCTTAGTAAAGGCGTGCATTGGACGGACATAGCCAGTAAATTCAATTGGTCGACGAGTTGAAATAATTTTGAATGCACCTTTAAAGGCAATTTTCTTATCTAAATAAAGCAATTTGTCATCTTCAATTCTACCATAACCAACTAAATGTTTTTCTCTGTCAATACGAATGCTATCAACATAAAGAGGTTGTTCTACTTTATATTTATCTATATACCTATAAAAACCTGTAGCGGCTAAGGAATTACCACCTAAAATCTTAGTCTTGCAATTTTTAATTTCGTGGAATTTATCATCTCTATTGGCGATTATTTTAGAACTGTCTAATTGGTCCATTATGGCATTCTCTCTTACAATTGCTTTACCTGCAAAAGGAAATACGCGACTATCAGCGACATCTATGTATGGAATTTTCTCCATAAATAATACGTTACTGACTAAATCAAACTTCGCATAATGACATTCGAACATAACACTGTCTTGAACATTTGGAGGCAATCCTTTAAACATTGGCTTTAGTCCCGCCATTGCCGCACTAGGTTTAATCTCCATCGTTTTCTTGATCATATCCCATTTATAATCATTCATGTTCGACGAATAATGATTGAAAGGGAAGTGGGTATAAGTACCAACAATATTGGTTAAGAATTTACCTTCTCGTTTATCGAAGTCGACTATACCATTGACATTCGAACATTCGAAAGCAAATTTGCTTGGATCTACTGCAAAAATCTTTATGCTTGATTCTTTAGCAACTGATTTATTTCTGCCAAATACCATTTCGGTACTTCCGAAAATAGCTTCATCCCAAATTAATTGTCCATTACCTCTTAAATCTTGTGGCGAAAGGGTTAGTTTACCATCAAAATCGTAAGCCATTTTAAACACTTTAAAATTACTGTCTAATTTGGTTTGAAACATTCTATCTTGTTTAGGGAACCATTCAGTTTTAACATTATGACCATCTACTTTAGGGTATTTAGCACTTTCTGGAAGTACAAAACTGAAACTATTTCCAATTGTTGCATCTGGTAAAAGTAAATATTCAGTCGATTTACTAACAGAGGTTTGATATAACAAATCGCCAACTCCATAAAATCCTCGGTTACTTAAATTAATTGTTAAATCGCCAGTACCTTTGCCTCCATACATAGGTAAATTGACATGGTCTACAAATCCAAGTGAGTAATCGGGTTGAATTCTAGCTACATTTTCTATATCAGGGAATATACCATCTGAAACTAAACGACCTCCAAATCCAAAACCAGCAATAGTGAAATTATCTAAACTATCGATGGTGAATGGGTCAATTTCAAATTTGAATTTATCGGCTTTATAAGCATGGTTATGCGTTGCGGCTCGATCGTAATTAATCTCAGAGCCTTTTTCCGCTATAAATATGGGGTATTCAGGATGGTCTTTAAGTCCCGACTTATTATTAGGTTTATCAATTAAAATACGCCCATAGGTATTAGATAAAACACTCTCAACTTTTCTAAGTGAATTAGTATTGACATCTGGATAATAAATAACCATACTATCAATGGTTGTATTATCTATTTGAAAATTTGTATAATTAAAATTAAAATCTTTTGAAAAGAAATCAATTCTACCCGCCCGTATTAGGCCCGAGAATTGAAGATTTTTATTTTTCTTAATAGTTAATACTTGATCGTGCGGAATACTAACAACGTTTTGAGAATCACTAAAAGTAAATTTTCTAACCCCTTGCATTACAAGATCATGACTATTGAAATAATACGTAATATTAGGTTTGCCAGCAATGACGCTACCAAAACGAAGCACATCATAGTCTCTGCCACCATAGGCATTAGAATTCCACATATATAATTTGTCTCTCACATAAATGGAATCGTTTTCTGGGAAATAATATATAAAACCATCATCAGCCAAAT
>JADLHV010000133.1 GCA_020848595.1 Bacteroidia bacterium | reverse complement strand
TACAAATTTTCTTAAACTCTTATGAAACTTCAATATTTCTAAAAGACTAACCGTACCAACAATATTTGTTTGAATATCACTAAATGGGTGATCAACCGAATTTTGATTAGCAAAATGTGCTGCCAAATGAAATACATAATCGAACTCATGCTGATTAATTACGAAATTCAATTTATCCATTTTGTCGATATCCATACCCACAAAAATAATTCTTGGATCATTGGGTAGAAACACAGCCATGCCCGAAGACTGGTTATCCATGATAACAATTTGGGAAACATCGTTTTGCAATAAGCGCCTAACTAAATTGTTTCCAATAAAACCAGCCCCACCGGTTACTAATACTCTGGCATTTTTTAACTGTGTTAAGTCCATATGAAAGAAGTTCCGAAACTAGCATAAATAAATGGCTTTGACAAATGCTAATTCAATGATGCTCAAAGCCTACTTCCAACTTCTAATTGCTTTCGATTTTTCTTTTGCTCAATATATACTTTCTTATTCTTCTCGCTCTTAATCTTGAATGATATATTCTGCCTTAACATAGTTTGTAAACTAAAAATTCTTATCTTTAATACCTAGCCTTTCAATTGGTCGATTGCTTTATATTCATTATTTTTGTCTCTATGTTATCTACAAAGAAACTTATTGTTTTCGGTTTGTTACTGTCTGTTTTATTTGCTTTTAAACAAGCCGATGATTACTTTGAAATTAGTAAGAATCTCGAAATATTTAGTGCAGTTTACAAAACTGTAAATAGCGATTATGTCGAAGAAGTTAATCCAGGTGAATTAATGAAAAAAGGCATCGATGCTATGTTAGCTTCTTTAGATCCCTATACTAATTTTTACACCGAATCTCAAGCAGAAGATGCAATGATTCAAAGAAGTGGCGAATATGGTGGAATAGGTTGTAATAGCAAGAAAATAGGTGATTATGTTGTAATTACTAACATAAGAATTGGGTTGCCTGCCGATAAAGGTGGTTTAATGATTGGAGATAAAATTATTGAAATTAATGGTAAAGGCTTCAAAGGAAGCAACGATAATGAAGTAAGTGAGGCTATTAAAGGCTCTCCAAATACTAAATTTACTATTATTGTTGATAGAGGCGGGAAACTTGTAACTCTTGCTATAACGCGTGAAGAAATTAAAATTCCAAACGTTTCTTTTTATGGAATGATAAATAGTGAAGTTGGTTATATTCGTCTAGATCATTTTATGGCTGGTGCCGCTTCTGAAGTTAGAGATGCTTTAGTAAAACTTAAGGCCGAAGGTATGAAGAAACTCATTTTCGATTTGAGAGAAAATGGAGGTGGTTTATTGCATGAAGCGGTTAATATAGTTAATATTTTTGTTGATATAGACCAACTAGTAGTTACCTCACAAGGTCGCTCTAATGAGGCTTTCACTAAATATAAAACATTGGATATTCCAGCTGATAAGCAAATACCTCTTGTTGTATTGGTAAATGGTCGTTCTGCCTCAGCAAGCGAAATCGTTTGTGGTGCTTTACAAGATTTTGATAGAGCAGTTATTATCGGTAGAAATACGTTTGGTAAAGGGCTTGTTCAAAATGTAAAACCACTTATTCATCGTTCTCAAATGAAAGTTACTATTGCTAAATATTATATTCCCTCTGGAAGATGTATCCAATTACTCGATTATGGTCATAAAAACCCAGATGGTACTGCTTCTATTGTTCCAGATAGTCTTAGAAAAAGGTTTAAAACTAAAAATGGTCGTAACGTTGTAGATGGTGGAGGTGTGCGCCCTGACATAATTGTAAATCTCGATTCTGACCCCGAAATATTAGAAAATTTAGTTAAAAGCAATATCCTTTTTGATTTCGCAACGAATTACAGACTAAAACACGAATCTATCGGTGAAATAAGTTCATTTCAAATTGATGATGCTACTTTTGAAGAGTTCGTTAATTTTACTAAAGACCAAAATTTTACTCATATGAGCTCGAGTGAAAAAGCATTTAAAAACTTAAAAGAAAACTTAGAAAAAGAAAAAATAACTTCTTTAGATAATGGCTTAAATCAAATTGAAATTGGTCTTAAAGAATCAAGAAATTCGGAGATTAAACGTAATAAAGACCTTATTAAAAAAGCACTAAGAGAAGAAATTGCAAGAAGATATTACTATGAAAATGCAAAATTCCTATTGAGCTATCGCTATGATCCTGATTTACTTAAAGCCTTAGAAACATTTATGGATCTTAATGCATTTAATACCATTTTGGGTAAAATTTAATAATGGATCTTTATCACCTGATTGTTTTTACACTTATTGGAGCATTTGGTGGCTTCATGGCAGGTATGCTTGGTATTGGAGGTGGTATCGTTTTTATTCCCATTATTCAAGAAATCATTAAAAATTCTGCTCTCGATGAAGACATCTCTTTTTACCTTATTGCGAATAGTCTAGCGATTATTTTCGTTGTAGGTATCAGTGGTTCTATTAAACAATATAAACTCAAAAATACGGATATAAAAGCCTCTATAATTACAGGTATTTGCGCTATTCTCTCTTCACTTTCTGCTTCCGCTCTCTTAAATTTTTATCATTTAAACGACCAAAAAATCTTTCGATACATTTTTGCAGTTATTCTTGTTCTTACTGCTTTGCGTATGTGGTTGTCTAGAAAACAAGTTGAACATGACTCAGAAATTAAAAATGTCATTGTTCCTCCTTTAAAATCATTCGTTCCTATTGGTGTTTTAGCTGGTATTATAACTGCTCTAACTGGCTTAGGTGGAGGCGTCATTATGGTGCCTTATTTTAATAAAATTCTTAAGTTGCCTTTAAAATTTTCAACTGGTTTGTCTTTATCTATAATCCCAATTGTTGCTGCTCCGCTTTTAATCTTTTATATGACAAATAAACCAGGAAAAGAAGTATTTGTTGGGATGCAATCTGGATACATTATGTGGACTGCAATTTTACCTATTGTTATTGCTGCTGGTATTGCTTCGCCATTAGGAGTAAAATTTGCTAATCAAATAAAACCGAAAACTTTGCTTTTTATTTTTCTTAGCTTCATTGCTATTAATCTTATTAAGACATTATTTACTTAACAGATTTTTCTTTCCAAATAGCTATATTATCTATTCTAAACTTTGGGTTTAGACTTTTTCTTAGATGCCTTTTTAGTTGGTTTACTTGGCTGAACTTCTTCAATAATTTTTACTATTGGTACTTTTCGTTCCATTCGTTCTTCAAATTCAATCTTCTCTGGAATTTCATTATAGCGCCATAGCATACCATTAAGATTTCTTTCAGATTCAGGAAATTGATTTAATGGATACATCTTCCCCTCAGGTTGATTGTAGAACTTAATTGCTTTAACTTTTGATGAATCCATTTCTATAAGCATTTTCCCACAAGCTACTTTATTGACTCCTGTATACTCTGCTGAATCTGTTTCATTATCTCTCAGATAATATATGCTTTGAGCATTGCCAATAACTAGCACTGATTTGAGTCTATTACTATCAAAACGATTAATCATTTCTTTACCCGCAATTTGATTATAATAATTCGGTTTCACTTCAGATGCTAAAAAAGCGTTTCCAATTACACGCATAGTATGTATTCTCTTATTTTTTAACTGAATATGCATGGTATCACCACTTATTTGATTTTTTTGATTCCAAAGGATTGGATTATAAAATAAACTTATAGTAGAATCATAAAATCGATATTCCATAGAATCGCATCGACCCTTCATTTCTTTCTGAAATACACTTACTCGGTTATACGCTCGCATTACCTTTTTCAAGGAATCATTTTTAAAGTAAAATGTATCGGCTTTAACAAAAAAAGTATCATTATCTTTTACTTGCATAGCCACTGGATCTTGATAAATATAGCTAATATTAGTCTTCTGAAAATAGTCGCCTTTTTGACCCACAACATAGAACATTTCATTAGAATCGACAAGTAGAAGATTGCCATTGGCTATACCTATTCCTTGCTTTCTATCATAATAAAATGAATCGGCTGTAATACTGCTATTTTTGCTCGAAAGTTCTGCTCTCTCAGTAAATCTTGCCGTTTCATTTGATGTATTATACCAACCTTTCTTACATAGAATAGTATTTTCCTTTGACCGAATAACCGTTGGGCCATAAAAGAAAGCAGTTTTTGTAGAAGAAAAATAATCTAAGGTATCTCCCTCCATAGTATAATCTGGCGATGTAAGTTTGACATTCTCCTTGAAATGGAAAACATTAAACCTTCTATCATAAAATCCTTTTTTACTTTTTAATGTATTCCCTTCATTGAGAATATTTGCTCCATTAGTATAAGAACCTACTTGATTCTGAATATTATATTGCAAAGAAGTTGTAACCAATGTCATACTTTTATCACGTAATATAACTTCTTTTCCTGTCACCGTAGCTGTCTTAGTTGCTTCTAAGTAATACAGATAATCGCCTCCTGATAAGGTAAAAGTATCGGGTTGATAAATAAAAATATTTCCAAATCCTTCCATAGTACCTTCATCGAGTTTGCGAATTGCAGAATCGCATTGGATAATTACTCCATTATGCCTAATGGCTACATTTCCTACTAAGTATTGTAAGCCCTTTACCTGATCCCCATACAATTTATCACCACCTATAATTTCGACATTAGTCTGTGAGTACAACCCCATAGCGCTGCATGTGATAAACATGACCACAAAAATTCGCTGTAAAACTGAATAGAATCGGGGCATTTTAAAGATTTCCTTACCTTTGTCAAAATTAGTGCCATGCTTCCATATTTTGAGGAGTTTGTAAAAAAAAACCGACTTTTCACTCGAAAGAGTCAATTGCTGCTTGCTCTAAGTGGTGGTGAAGATAGTATTTGTCTTTTTCACCTTTTAAAAGATGGTGGATATAATTTTTCCATTGCTCATTGCAACTTTGCGTTAAGAGGTAAGGAAAGTGACCAAGATGAAATCTTTGTAAAAAAATTAGCAGATAAACACGGTATCTCTATTCACCTCATTCGTTTTGATACAAAATCTGAATCGAAACGTCTTGGAATGAATACTCAAGAAACTGCACGATTTTTAAGATACAATTGGTTTGAAAAATTGCAAGAAAATTTTAATTATCAATTAGTGCTTACTGCTCATCATATGGACGATAATACTGAAACTATGTTAATCAATTTGATGCGGGGCACTGGTATTGCCGGACTTCATGGTATTCCTTTAAAAACTAATTCAATATGCCGACCTCTTTTATTCGCTCAAAAAAAATTGATTTCTGAGTATGTTCTTTCTAATGGTTACAAATTTAGAGCCGACAGTAGTAACTTAAAGGACGATTACTTGCGCAATCAGTTGCGACATCATATCGTCCCAAAACTACAAAAGATTGAGCCTAAGGTTAATTTATCTTTTAGTTCAACTGCCTCTCACCTTAAGGAATATGAATCGCTGGCAAAGTCATTAATCATAGAAAAATGGAGTCAATTAGTAAAGTCTATTGACAATAACGCTTTCTTCTTACCCTTTGATAATTTGAAATTAATAGATGCTAACTTATTGGATGTATTTCTTTTCGAAAATTTAAAGGCCTTTGGATTCAATAAGGATCAAACTAATAAACTCCGCAATTCTGAAAAAGCAAAAACTGGTTTTAAACTCGTTTCTCAAACGCACGAAATAATTAAAGAAAGAGAAGGATTGTTAATCTGTCCAATTAGACAATTAAATCATCTCGATCAAATTATTACTAAATTCCCTTTCTATGGTAATTTTAATGACTTTTCTGTTAAAATTGAGCAGATTTCTGCTTTAAATATCGAACTTAAAAACAGTGAATTTTTATATATAGATGCTTCAAATATTAAAATGCCCATTAGAATTAGAAACTGGAAATCTGCTGATAAAATGCAACCCTTAGGCATGAAAGGAAGAAAAAAGATTAGTGATATTCTAACCGATAATAAGATTCCAAATGCAATTCGGAAATCGGTTTTGGTTGTTGTTGATTCAAATGAAGAGCTTATAGCACTTTTACCTAAAATGCCCTCGGATGTATACAAAGTAAGACATAGTTCAATAGTCATTTTGCGATTCAGCTATGAAAAATCTAAATTTGTAAAACATTTATAACACCGAATGAAAAAAATATTTACCAGTCTCTCACTTTTTCTAATCTTCTCAACTTCTTATCTTTATTCTCAATGTGCTTTAGTGCCTTTAACATTAAATGAACGTGTCAATGCTGCTACGGTCATTATCGAAGGTGCTGTCAATGCAAAAAGAGCCTATTGGGATAATAATGGTTCTATGATCTTAACCGCCAATAGTATTAGTATCTCTAAGGTTTTTAAAGGTAATCAATTATTATCTGGAAATACTTTAGACATTATTACACTTGGAGGTCAAGTTGGAGATAAAGCTGTTAAAGTTGAACCAGAGCTTGAATTAGAAATTGGAGACATCGGTATTTTTATGCTTATAAAAAAAGATGGTATTTGGGTGGCCGAAAGCGGACCTCAAGGTTTTATTAGTATAGACAAACACACTGCAAATGCTTCAGATGTCTTTAATCATTACCCACCTTTTACTATTCAAAGTGATATCATTGGCTTAGTTGGACAAAGTCCAGTAAATATTAATCCAAGTATAACAGCTGTTACTATTAGTTCAAAAAGAGCTTCTCCAACCATTAGCTCTATTTCGCCGACAACAATTAATGCCGGCACTTCATCTATATTAACAATAAAAGGAAGCAATTTCAATAGTCTAATTGATACAAGTAGTGTTCAATTTAAAAATGGTGATGACGGTGGTGCTACTTTTGTAAAAGCCCTTAAAAATGATTACGTGTCATGGTCTGATACAATGATTAAAGTTCGTGTTAGAACAAAGGCTGGAACTGGAAAAATTCGTGTGGTTGTTAATGGTAATGGTATTGTAAATTCGACAGATACTTTAAAAATTCCTTATGCTCATCTAAATGTAGTTAGTGGAGATACGAGCGCATTTGAAACTCAAGAAATTGGCATGAATTCTTCTGGAGGTATTTCATGGAGAATGAATCAACGATTTTATGACTCAGCAGGAGCTAGAGGTGCATTTGTTAGAAGCCTTGAAAGATGGCGTTGTGGAACATTCATTAATTGGGATACATTTAATCATGTTAGTCATAGTAATATAAAATTAGATGGTGTCAATATGTGTGCTTGGGATACTAGCTCTTCACCTTCTATGCCCAATGGTGTATTAGCTCAATGTTTTAGTTTTTGGTCGGGATGTTTCAATCCAAATTTACAATGGTTTGTTAACGAATTAGATATTCGCTTTAGAGTTCGTCCTACAAATTCAACTAATTGGAACTATACTACTAGTAATGCTACTAGCAATCAATTTCATTTCGAATCTGTAGCCACCCACGAACTCGGCCATGGTCATCAATTAGGTCACGTTATTAATAGTGCTGTCGTTATGCATTATTCTATTGCCAATGGTCAAACTAAACCTGCCTTAAACAGCAATGATATTGCAGGTGGTAATTATGTTATCGCTAAAAGTATCAATTCTATTTGTGGTAAAACCGCTCATTCTAAACTAAATTCTAATAACTGTGCTATTGTTGCACCTAATGCACATTTTATTTATAGTGGTTTAACATGTAAAAATGAATTTATAAAATTTACTGACTCTTCACAAGGTAATATAACGGCCTATGCTTGGAACTTCGGAGCTAACGCAAGTCCTGCTAGTGCTAATACTAAAGGCCCTCACTTTGTTTCTTATTCAAATGGTGGAAATAAAACTGTCTCTTTAACTATAACGACCTTGAATGGAAATAAAACCGAAAACCAATCGGTTGCTATCAGTACTGACTCAAAAATAATCCCAAATTTTACTTTCCAAGCGGCCGAAAAAGGTAAACTGACTTTCCAAAATACTGCTAATAATCCAAGTGCTGCTACTTGGTATTTTGGCAATGGAGATTCAGCAAAAAGTATTAATACTTCTTATAATTATAACACAGGAGGTACCTATAATATTACTTTAAAAACTAATAACAATTGCAACGAAAATGATACTACTATTCCTGTGAAATTTGCCTACTTAGATTTTGGAGTTTTAGGAAATACACCTTGCATTTTAGAAAATGTAACTTATTTAGATTCTAGTGATAATAATGTTAATACATGGCAATGGAGCTTTACAGGTGGCAACCCTGCTAGTGCTAGTGGCAAAGGGCCTCATAAAGTAAATTATAGTAGCCCGGGCTTAAAGTCAGCTTCTTTAACTGTATCTGCTTTAGGTGGACCAAATCAGACTTACACTAGAAACAACCTCGTTAATGTAGGCTCAGACACGTTTACATCAGCGAATTTCATCTTTGGATACTATGGAAAAAATATTGTAGGTTTTGATAATAAATCAACTGGTACAAATAAAACATATAAATGGTACTTTGGTGATGGTGATAGCAGTACAGAAAAAAACCCTGTTCATGCCTATACAAATGCGAATAATAAAGTTGTTAAACTTATTGTAACAGGTAATTGTGGCACTGCGGATACTACAATCAATCTTCGAGATTTTACAACAATTTCTACATTGCAATCAGATGAATTCTGTACTGTCATACCTAATCCAGCGAATACAGTTATAAGTGCAAATATGCCATCTGTTAAAATTGCCAATTTCGAAATGATGGATATTAATGGTCGATTAATTATTTCTGGTACTATTTCTCATCAAGAATTGATAAATATTTCTGAATTAGAAGCTGGAATTTATTTCCTCAGAATCAATTCTGGACAGGCAATCCAAGTTATCCGACTGGTGGTAAACCACTAAAATTGGAAAAAATGGGCTGAAACTAATTTATATTAATTTGTTTATCAAGGAGTTATAAATTTAACAAAAAAATTAAACTTTAATTCCCTAAAAAACATACTTTTGCAAAAAATAGAAAGTTAAGATGTATTGGACATTAGAATTAGTATCTTATTTGGATGACGCTCCATGGCCAGCTACAAAAGATGAGTTGATAGATTACGCCATTCGTTCAGGTGCTCCTATGGAAGTAGTTGAAAATCTTCAGGAGTTAGAAGATGATGGTGAGCCTTACGAGAGCATTGAGGAAATTTGGGGTGATTATCCGACGGATGATGACTACTTCTTTCACGAAGATGAGCATTAATTAGGCTTATTACAAATACATTGTACTATCAGGCAATTTACTGCCTTTTAATTATGTGTAGAGTTTTCTGTATTAACCAAAGAATGCTTTCTTCCTATTAGGTTTAATTTCAGGATTTATTGATGAGGCTTCAACCATAAATGTATCTGGCATTTTTTCAGTTGATGAATCAGGTACAATCGCTTTTGTTAACGTAATTGTCTGATTTATAAATTCATCCCAACCATTAATTTCTTCATTATATTTAACATTATCATAGGCATGTAACCTCGATTTAGAAGACTGAAATCCAGGATTCAATACTATGAATATTTCATCTTCACGCATTGGTTTTATGAAATTTAATGTCAAGAGTTCGTCTAATATTGGTTTATATTTTTCAAAATCCTCTTTTATGTTAAAGTCTGATAACTCTACAAAACCTCTCTTTAATAGTGGTTTAAGTGCTGGATATTGGCTTATTTGAATGGCTTGAGGATATTGAATTGAAAATGCGTTTGAGAAAAGATGATTTGCAATAATCTTTTGACTTGATTTTAAATTATCATAAGCAATTGAACTGCGATATAATATACTCAACTCTTTCTTTATCTCTTCGGCTTCTTGTTTCCAATGATTTAATAATTCCTTAACTGAAGTCTTAAAATCACGACTTTCTTTATTCCAATGATGGAAGAAATATTTTTCATGATTAAATCGATAAGCTATCTGACCAAATGCCTGTTTAAATTGATAATTTAACCACAATATTATCTGTCTATTGGAAACAAAACTATAATGATTATGAACATGCCACTCTAGTAACTCGAAGACTATTGAAGTTAATTTATCTGAACTTACAAATTTACCACCCCAACTAGACATTAATTCGGCTAATGCTTCTGGACATTTGGCTGTTTCGACTACTTGTGCCGAAAACAAATCTAGTCCAGCACTCTTTTGACTATCCTGTTCTCCATATAAAATACACTCAAATAATTCTGAAGAACTCTTGCCACTTAATAAGTCAAAATGCTCTATCGACTTAAAATATTGATCTGTTTCTTTTTTTATTAAAATGTTTCTGCTTTGTTTGCTTTCGAGATACTCTGGTAATAGCAATACATCAATATTTTGATTAACCAAGCAGGCGTACCATCCTGATTTTTGTTTTAATGTAAAATCTGTGAAATTCTTTTTTACATTTTCCGTAATTGGCAGATTCTTATACAATTTCTGAATAGAATATAGAATTTCTTCAACTGAAGATATATCATCTTTAAGTTCTAAATATAATTTATCGTATAACTGCTCGTTCAACATTTTCTGACTACAAAAATAAACTAAGAAAATCCTATTATTTATCAAGTAGTAAGGTCTATTCACTTTGATTATAAACAATAAAATCAACATTTCAATGCATTTTAACAATATAACAATACAATACAACACAAAACACATGTCCAATAAATTGTTCAGGTAATAATACTCAAGTCTGTAATCACAAACCAAATTGAGATATCTCAGCGTAATCTGTACAGATTTACATGTTTTCTATCAGTTAATTTGAAATTTTATACCTCATTTTCCGCATATTAGCTTGTTTTACATCATACTAGAATTGAACTATTAACTGTTTTTTACTAGATTTGCGATTGAAAAAACTAATTTTACGATGTTAGAACTAATGCCAAGGGTGCTCGAGTCAATCAGCTTGATTGATAAAACGATTGTGGAAGTGCGCTATAAAGAGAAAGTAAAAGTCGATGAAAATGATATGAGAGAGATTCTAGACGCACTTTATGAATACACAGAAAACAAACCTCTAAAACGTCTCATTTTGATAACTTCAGGCTCTACACTTACTTTAAAAGCCAGATTATTACTTCAAGAAGAAAATAAAGATAGAAAAGAAACTATTCTAGCAGAGGCTGTAATAGTTAATACTTTAACACAAAAAATGACAACTAATTTCTATCTTAATTTTATTAAAGTTTCATACCCTTCCAAGTTTTTTACTGATTATAGTAAAGCCAAATTATGGTTAAGTCAACAGTAAATTAAGCATCTATTTATTGCTTAATATTTAATTGAATGACTTTTTAACCATGCGAGCTATACTCGATTTTAGCTGATCAATATTTGATTTTTTAACTGCAGAAATAAATACAACTGGGTTATGTTCTTTACTTAACCAACTATTCTCAAATTCTGTCAGTAAAGTATCTGGATTGTTTTCAATATATGTGTCGATTTTATTAAAGACTAAAAGCATTGGTTTGTCTTTTGCTCCAATATCATATAAAGTTTGTTTTACTAACTCCATTTGATTTTCGAATTCTGGATTTGAAACATCAACAACATGGAGCAATACATCTGCTTCAACTACCTCTGCTAAGGTGCTCTTAAAACTCTCTATCAATAGTGTAGGTAATTTACGAATAAAACCAACTGTATCACTCAATAAAACAGGCACATGTGCTCCTTCAATATCAGGATCTTCAAAAACCACTTTTCTTACTGTTGAATCAAGTGTTGCAAATAACTTATTCTCTGCAAGTACATCCGATTTACTTAATAAATTCATTATAGTGCTTTTGCCTACATTTGTGTAGCCTACTAAAGCAACCCTAGCCTTATCATTTCGATTTTGCCTTTGAACTTTATTTTGTTTTTCTATTTCCTCAAGTCTATATTTTAATTTTGTAATATTCTCACGGATAACCCTTCTATCTGTTTCAATTTCGGTTTCTCCAGGCCCTTTCATACCAATACCTCCTTTTTGTTTCGAAAGGTGGGTCCACATTTTGGTTAATCTTGGTAATAGATATTGATTTTGAGCTAATTCAACTTGAGTTCTCGCTTGTGCTGTCTTAGCATTTTTCGAAAAAATATCCAAAATCAACATACTTCGGTCGATGATTTTTATTTCCTTGAATTCTTTCTCAATATTTCTAATTTGAGAAGGACTTAACTCATCATCGAAAATAATTAAATCGGCATTATATGCATTAACCATTTCTACTAACTCTTGCAATTTGCCTTCTCCAATAAAAGTTCTAGGATTTGGATAATCTAAATTTTGAGTTAATCGTCCAACTGTTTCTGCTCCTGCACTAGTCGTTAATGCTTCTAATTCGTCGAGATACTCTTTTGTTCTGTCTATTTTAACCGACTTTTCATGAACTCCAACTAGCACTGCTCGCTCTTTCTTTTTCTCTGTATAAAAATACGGTTGTTTCAAGTGAGTAAATTAATTTTGTAAAACCACCGCAAACATAGTAATTTGGGCTGTCAATTCATCATTTTTAAATGTCTCGATCGTCTTTTCATATTTTAGTACCAATCTTGCTCATTTTGGCCTGCTGCTCTTTCGAGTTGACTCAGGCGCAGCATATAGTTTGGGCCAATAAAAATAATTTAGACCGTCGAACAGATTTTACCAAAGTAATAGGACAAAATAAAAATGGTATTTATGTATTAAAACATAAGAACAGCACGTTTAGAAGATACTTTATCCTGGAGCATTTTGATACAAAAATGAATCTTCTGAAAAGTAAAACATTCAAAATGCCAGGGGGCGAACTCGAAAAAATTATCGTTACCGAATCTAATGTGGTATTTTTCTCTAAAATCTTTGGAAAGGGTTTCAGTTATAAACTCCAAATGCAAAGAATTGACTCTTCAATGAATGAATCTAATCCTGTTGTAATCGTTAATTCGGCAGATATTGGTCATGAAATTGTCGATTTTAAAATTGAGTTTAATCAGAAAAGAGACCGATTTATGATTTGGTATCTTCTCGAAACGTTTGATTCTACTGTTTTGAAATTCCACCTTTGTAATCTGAAAGGTTTAATGAAAAGCGGTCAGACCTCTCTTAGATTTAATTTTTCGGAAATTTATATAGGGGATGACTTAATAGATGATAGTGGAAATATTTATTTGATATATACGCGATCCGAGAAATTTAGAAGCAAAAATCCTAAAGACTTCTTCCATTATTTTTATGGTTATAATATCCAGACTGGTCAGTCATTTAATTCTTTGATAAACAATGATGAAACCTTTATAAATTCTTACAAAATTTCCTATAATTACGAAAAAAACGTTATTAATGTTTTCGGATTATATGGTAAAGAAGATGAAGATGAAAATAGCGGATTTTTTAACTTATCGGCTAATCCGAAAAATATGGAAATTGATTTGGTTGAATTTAAAGAATTCGACAGAAAAATAATTAGCTCCATACTTGGATTTAAAAACGAACAAAAAGGAGAAAATTTAAGTAAATTCAAAATAAAAAAAATTGTCCCAAAAGCTGATGGTGGAAATATTCTTATTGCTGAAAGAACTTATATAACGACCCAAAGTGAAGTTTTCTACGTCAATGGTATACCTCAAAGCACTTATGCGCGCATCTTTAATAGCGATGAAGTTTTAATTTTTAATTTGGATAGCAATGGGATTATCTTATGGTCGGATATTATTTTTAAAAATCAGTCTACAACCAACGATGGTGGTTACTATAATGGCATTGTTGTAATGGTTTCAGATGATATGATTAATATTCTATACAACGATAAATTGAATGCTAATGCTGATATCATTCAAGTGACTTATTCTGAAAAAGGAAGACAATCTAAAAAAATACTCCTAAATAATGATCAATATTATGCTTTGGTAATCCCTGCCGAAAGTAATCAAGTAACATCCAATAGTATCGTTATTCCTATCAATCAAAATCGCGAATTCACTTATATTAAATTACTCTATTGATACGCTTATTCTCATATACCTTCAACCAAACAATTCTGTTTCTATTTATCTTTACGATAATCATCAGAACGTCTGGGTTATTAGTTCCTTATGTCAATACGACTCAAAATCTTAATATCAATTATTTATCCGATTTTTTTAATTCAATCAATGAATATTCAATTGTCGGATTCATTATCTCTACACTTTTTGTTTTTGTTACAGCTTTGGCATTTAATCATATTTGTATTAAACACGAGTTGATTATTTTCCCTTCTTATCTTCCTGCCTATTTCTTTATCCTGCTTAATTCTGTCTTTGTCGACCAATTTTATGCTGGACCAGTTATTTTTGTCAACTTCTTTCTTATTATTTCCCTTGGAGCAATTCTTAATCTTTTCCAATCAGAAAATCCGAGTATCTCTATATTCGCTGCTTCTACATTAGCTGGTTTAAGTGCTTTAATGAACATGACCTATATTGCATTTTTTATTGTAGTGGTTATTGGTATCAATATATTTAGATCCTTTAATTTTAGAGAAAATATTTCAGCTTTAATTGGTTTCTTACTGCCTTTATATGTAGGCACTATGATCAATTATCTAATCAATGGGAATTTCTTGCCTTATTACATTTTCTTTCCAGATTATGGCCATTTTAATAATCAGTATTGGGCACTTCAATCTGCTTTGCCAAGTATTGGCTTAGTAGGAATTTTAGCTACTATTAGAATGTACAATAATTTTTATAGAAACTCAACCAAACAGAGACGTTCTATTCAATTTATGCTCATTTTGCTTATAACTTCTGTCATTTTAATGATTACTGGAAAGCAAAACCCTCGACAAGAATTTTCATTTGTTGCAATACCCTTGGCTTTCTCCTTTAGTTTCTACTTTTCAAATAGCAAAATCAACATATTAAAGGAAATTGTCAATATGCTTTTGATAATAGCTATCCTGTTTTTTAGAAACTTACAAGCACATCTTATTTAAAAGCACTTAGAAATTCTGAATCAGTCGGTTTAACATTCGATCCAAAATAATAGAGTAATTTTCCTTCTGGACTCACAACAAATTTGTTGAAGTTCCATTTTATTTCAAAATCTCCTGCTCCATTCTTAGATTTTTGTGTTAACCATTGATAGAGTGGGTGCTGTTTGTCTCCTTTTACATCCATTTTTTCTGTTAAAGGAAATGTAACACCATAATTTTTTTGACAAAAAGCGCCGATTTCAGCCGATGTGCCAGGCTCTTGACCCCCAAATTGGTTACATGGGCAACCTAAAACTACTATCCCACTATCTTTATTTGTGGCATAAAATTCTTGTATTGACTTGTATTGAGGGGTATATCCACATTCGCTAGCGGTATTTACTATAAGAATATGCTTGCCTTTATACCTTGACATTTTAAACGTATCTAATCCATCTAAACTAACTACTTCTATATCATAAATAGAATTGCTTGGCTCTATAGCAGTTGCAGAGTCGATTTTTTTTGTTTTTCCTACAAAACATGAAGTGAAAAAAGAAATAATTCCCATAGTGATGATAATATTTTTCATAATAAGGAAACAAATTTACTCTTATTCTGTTTTAATTTTATTGTAAATAAAGTGGAAAACAACCAAGAATTTGAAATTGACCCTCTGAAACATGATGCCCTTTATCAAGGACCAGATAAATTTTCTCCCATTCCATTATCTGTTTCATCACCTAAAATTAATCCTATTGATAAGCGATTGGTTAAAGCTAATGCCTTCGAAACTATGCAATATCAGGCCAATCAGCAAATTATGATGCTAAAACAACAAGCCGATTTACTTATTGAACAAGCTAGACTAATTGAAGAACGTTTGCGAGTATCTCAAAAAATCTATGAAGCTGATCTTAATTTCGAGCCTGTAATTGGAACAATATATCATGTTTATGAAAAAAAAGGCAAAACTCTCCTCTCTATAGTTGCACCTTACGAATGGGGTTCTAATTTACCCTTCGATAGACATATTTGCTCTGCTAGACTTCTGGCTGACAAAAGCTGGGAACTGTTGAAATAAAAAAATTTAAGCCCAATCATAATATCATAAATTTGCCTTCTGTGGGCATAATTAAGAAACTCGCATCTCAAACTCTGGTTTATGGTCTTAGCTCTATGCTGGGTAGATTCATCAATTTTTTATTGGTGATTCCTCATACCGAATACCTCAAATCTGTAGGTTCTTATGGCGATTATACAACCATTTTTGCTTTCATGGCTTTTTTTAATATCCTCTTGTCTTATGGTATGGATACTACTTATTTTAACTTTATAAGAAATGGAAGTCCTGCTCCTAAAGTTTATGCTATTGCTCAAAAAAGTATAATATTCACAACTTTACTTTTCGTTGGATTAATAGTAGTATTTATCCAACCAAGTGCTAATTTCTTAGGCTATCCAAATAAAACAGAATATGTTTATATATGTTTGATATTCCTCACTTTTGATACTTTATCAATTCTGCCATTTGCTAGAATAAGACACGAAGAAAAACCTTTGAAATTTGCATTGATAAAGTTAGTCAATATTTTTGTTAATGTTTCTTTAAACATCTTTTTACTAACAAACCCTCCAAAATTTTTAATTGGAACAGACCAAGTAACGCTTATTCTTATAGCAAATGCTGTTGCAAGCGCCTTTTCATTTATATTATTATCACCTTTAGTATTCGATATAAAACTACCGTTCGATAAGGTTTTATACCGCAAAATGCTCCATTATGCCTGGCCTTTAATTTTTGTAGGACTTGCTGGTATTGTTAATGAAACCCTAGATAGAACATTAATTAAACGATTATTACCATCTGCAGAGGGCTCCTATCAAAATGGTATTTATGGCGCTTTTTATAAGCTAACAATGGTTATGACCATGTTTGTTCAGGCTTATAGATTTGCTGCTGAACCTCTCTTCTTTAAACAACAAAATGGAGCAGAATCAAATAAGCAGTACGCTAACATACTTTATTGGTTTATTGGAGTTTGTACTTTTATTTTCTTGGCTTGTATGAGTTTTATAGAACCTCTTGCTAAGCTATTTATTAAAAATCAAGCATTTTTTGATGACCCAAATGGATTGTATGTTGTACCAATTTTACTTTTAGCTAATATGTTTTTAGGAATCTATTACAATCTCAGTCTTTGGTATCGATTTACCAACAATACAAAAAAAGGTGCATTAATTTCTTCAGTTGCAGCATTTTTTACTATTGTTCTTAACATCACTTTGATACCATTTTTTGGGTTTGTTGCTTGTGCATGGATTACCCTTGGTGTATACGCTGGAATGTGTGTGGTTTCATACATTATGGGACGTAAATACATGCCTATACCATATCAGATAAAGCGCTATTTAACCTTAATTTTGGCTTCTGTACTAACATGGCGATTGTGTATCTGGTTGAATTGTAAAATTACTGTCAAATGGCAGGAATTTGCAATAAACATTTTACTATTGTCGTTGATGCTGTTGATAATTTGGATGTTACAACCAAAGAGAAAAAATGCTTAAATTTGCACATCATTTCGTTTGAAAATAAGAATTAAAAATATAGGTGGTTTTCCTCTTCCTGCATACCAAACTATTTGGTCGGCTGGTGCTGATATACATGCAAATATTGACACACCATTGGAATTAAAACCATTTCAAAGATGCTTGGTGCCAACTGGTTTGTTCATTGAACTTCCAGAAGGTTACGAAGCGCAAATTAGACCAAGAAGTGGTTTGGCGCTTAAAAATGGTGTCACTGTTCTAAACTCCCCTGGAACAATTGACGCTGATTATAGGGGTGAAATTAAAGTCTTACTCATTAACCTGAGTGAAGTTATTTTTACCTTAAAGCCCGGCGACCGCATTGCACAAATGGTTGTTGCCGAATGTAAACAAGCAGATTGGCTGCCTGTTGAAGTACTAAACGATACCGAAAGGGGAGACGGAGGATACGGACATACCGGTTCTCATTGAAATAGAATTTTAATTGATCTGAATGAATATCATTATACCTATGGCTGGTATGGGGAAAAGAATGAGACCCCACACTCTTACGGTGCCAAAACCTTTATTGCCTATCGCTGGAAAGCCTATTGTGCAAAGACTTGTTGAAGATATTGCCGCTGTTTGCAATGATCCAATCAAAGAAGTTGCTTTCGTTATCGGAGAATTTGGTCACGAGGTTGAAATGCAACTGCTGAAAATCGCTGAAAGTATTGGCGCCGAAGGTCGTATTTATTACCAAGATGAAGCTCTTGGAACTGCTCATGCTGTTATGTGCGCTACGCCTTCTCTTTATGGTGAAGTTATAGTTGCTTTTGCCGATACCCTCTTTAAAGCTGAATTTGATCTAGATAAATCGGCTGATAGCACAATATGGGTTCATAAAGTTAATAATCCCAGTCAATTTGGTGTTGTTAAACTTAATGATAAGAACGAAATTTCTGACTTTGTCGAAAAACCAACTGAATTTGTGTCTGACCTCGCTATTATTGGTATATATTATTTTAAAGATGGAGAAAATCTTTTAAAGGAAATTATGTACCTAATTGATAATGATATCAAAGATAAGGGTGAATATCAACTCACTAATGCCTTGGAAAACATGAAAAATAAAGGTCTCATTTTTAAACCAGGCGAAGTGGAAGAATGGCTCGATTGCGGTAATAAAGACGCTACTGTCTTTACTAATCAAAGAATTCTTGAAATTAAAAAGAACGAATTCTTAATTCCTAATGAACGCTTTAACCACGGTACTAAAATTATTGAACCTTGTTTTATTGATCAAGATGTTGTTATTGAAAATTGTACAATTGGACCTTATGTTAGTGTTGGAAAAGGTACTACGCTTAAGAATTGTACTATCTCTAATAGTATTGTGCAAAAAAATTGTCATATCGAATCAGCTAATTTTACCAATAGTATGATTGGAAATCATGTTACTATTAATGGTCAACCTCAAGAATTTAGTATTGGTGATTATAGCACTTTAAATTGATTTGAAGCAGCTTCTCCATATCACCTACTTACTGCTCATGCTTGGTGGTGTGGTTGTTATAGACTCATGTAAACCAAAAAAAATGGCTGATAAGCCAATATCTAAAAGTGAATCAAGTTTTGATAACTATTTTATTGATGCTGTAACCCACTTTAATAATTCAAATTTTGAAACAGCTCTGAAACTTTTCAATAAATGTATTGAAATTAATCCTTCTGAAGCTTCTACCTATTATTATATCAGTAAAATAAACTTTAATGATGCTGCTTTCTCCGAAATTGGTCTTCAATATGCTTCTAAAGCGTATAACTTAGCACCAAATAATCCGGAATTTGCCATGTGGTACTCGCGCAATCTAAAGATATTTAATAATTTAGATAAAGCAATTGAAGTGTTAGAAAATTCATTAAAGTCGAATCCTAAAGATGATCTTTTAATTAATGAACTGGATGCGCTTTATGCTAAAAAATCTCTTTCAGATAAAAGAATCATCTTGTGGAAAGGCGCTATGATAGCTAATGGTTTTAAAATTAAATATGCCGAAAAACTAGCCTTTCTATATAAAAATAATAATGACTTCGCCGCTGCACATACTATTTATGAGCAAATTCAGAATGCCGCACCTCGTAAATTTCAATATCTTGTTGATGATGGTAATCTTTATCTTCTTGAAGGTAACTCCAAAAAAGCTTTCGAAAAATTTTAACTTGCTCTGTCTATAAATCCTAATATTTGGGAAATAAATCGCTCGCTTTTTAAATATTATTTTGATCTTAAAGATTCTACTAATGCTCTAAAATACTTGAAACAAGGGATGTTCGACCCAAGAACTGCTTTTCAAACCAAAGCAATTAGTATAAGTGAAATAAAAACTCATTCTATTAACGACTCTAGTATGGCGCCTTATATGTTGGTCATCGCTCAATCTATTAAATCGCTTTATAGTAATTTCGAACCAGCTACTACTGTCGGTGCCGCTTGTTTTGAATACTCTGGCTACTTCTCTGAAGCGCTTGAACTTTATAAAAAATCAATCGCTTTAAAACCTAATTATGAAAATTATGTCGGTATTATTAGAATGCAAGACTATGTTAATGGTCCAAAAGAAGCATTGATGTATGCAGATACTGCATTAGAACTATACCCAAATGTAGGTGAACTATATGCTTTAGCTTCTAAAATAGCTCTAAAAGGTATGCTATACGCTCAAGCAATTCGATATGCTAGTAATGGTATTAGTTTTTCTGCAGACCCAAATACCAAAATCCTACTTTTAAATTCTATGATAAAATCGTATTTGTTTGAAGGAGATTTAAGCTCAGCTAAAAGAGAATGTGATAAAGCATTAGAAAGCTTTCCAAATAATCCTATTCTATTAGAATCTATGGGGGATATAAGTGCTGCAAAAGGAAATAAAAATGAAGCTATAACGTTTTGGAAGAAAGCGCTCGATAATGGTGGTAATACTGAAATATTAAATAATAAAATTAAGTGAAAGGATTTAAATTCAATACTTGGTATCTAATCATTGGACTAGCGCTCATACTCGTTTCATGTCGCTCTAAAAAATCGGTCATAGCACCACCAACTGTTAATACTACTATTATTGACAGTGGTACTACTGTTACTGCCGAATCATTATTACAGCCTTTTCAAAAAAATTGGACGTTTTTTTCAGCTAAAATTGATTTTGAATTTACTCAAAATGGCAGTAATACTAAAGCTAATGCACATATTAGAATGTATAAAGACTCATTAATTTGGATTTCTGCTGGTATGGGATTATTTCGTATTATGATTAATAATGATTCTATGGTAATCTTAGATAAACTCAATACGAATTACAGAGTTTTTGATAAACAATCTTTATCTCAGGTCATTGATGTACCATTAAATGTAACTCAAATCCAAAATTTACTAATGGGACAACCTGCTTTTGCACTTAAACTTTATCAATTAGCTTTTACACCTGATAGCAATTTGAATATCCTGTATCACCAAGTAAAATTTGATACTAAACATTCTATCCAAAGATCTGTTATGACTATGGATAGTACTCGAATTAATGATAATTTAACTACTAATTATGCTAGTGCTGTTTATTCGTCATACTCGGTTGTTGATGAACATAATTTACCTTTGAAAATAGAACTTTCTGCTACAGGAAATAAACCTATAAAAATTATACTCGAATATTCTGATGCAGATTATACCACTGAACTAACTTTTCCTTTTACAATCCCAAATTCTTATGAAAAAGTCAAATAGACATATTGCCTTATTCCTTGCATTTGTATTTCTCTATTTGCAATTAAATGGACAATCTAGTCGATCTGAACTTGAAAAACAGAGGAAAAAGACTGAAGAACAAATTGCTATTACAAAAAAAATACTAAAAGAAACTAAAAGTAAAAAACAAAAGAGTTTAAAGGAAATTACAACTTTAGCAAGACTTATTGAATCTAGAGAGAGTTTATTGCAAACGATAAGTGCCGAAATTTCTTTGGTTTCTAGGGATGTTGAATTTAAAAAAGATGAAATAGATTCTCTCAATTCTCAAATCGACTTAGAAAAGAAAAACTATGCTAAGGCGATTGTTCAAACCTATAAAAGTAAAAAAGTCTACAACAATGCCCTGTACTTGTTTACCGCTAAATCTTTTAATCAATGGATACTAAGAGTCAAATTTGGTCAATATCTATCTAGAGCTCAAGAATTATTTTTAGAAAGAATTCGAATTAAGAAGGATATGTTAGACTTTAAACTCAAGGAATTAATAGGTCTTAAACAATCGAAAGAATTATTAGCAACAAATAAACGCAAAGAAGTAAACGAGCTCGAAAAAGACAAAAAGGAAAAGAACCGTGTTGTTCAAGCTCTAACTGGAAAAGAAGCCGAATTGAAAGCTAAATTGGCAAAACAGCAAAAAGCTAAGGATGCCTTGAATGCTAAAATTAATGCCATTATTGCTCAAGAACTTAAAAAAGCTAGAGAAGCTCAAGCTAAAAAATTAGCTCAAAAGTCTAAAGATAAAACTAAAGGTGGAGAAAACACTAAGCCAGATGCAAATGTGCCTACTGTTACCCCTGAAGTTAGAGAACTTTCTGACAATTTTGCTTTAAATAAAGGTAAATTGCCTTGGCCTGTTGAAAAAGGATTTATTAGTGAACGGTTTGGAACGCATGCTCACGAAAAATTAGATCAGGTTACCATTCAAAACAATGGAATTGATATTCAAACTACTGCTGGGGCTGGCGCTAGATGTGTTCATAAAGGCAATGTCACCGCGGTAATATATATTCCAGGCATGGGCAACACTGTCATTATTAGCCATGGTGAATATTTTACAGTTTACTCTAAATTAAAATCGGTTTCGGTTAGTCAAGGTCAAAATGTGACACTTAAACAAGTTATTGGTACGGTTGCTGAAGATGAAGATGGTTCTACTGAAATACATTTTGAATTATGGTATAATCAAGATAAACAAAACCCTGAAAGCTGGTTAGCAAAAAAATGAAATCAATCGAACAAATAAAAACAGTTGGTATAGCAGGGGCTGGAACTATGGGGGCTGGTATAGCTCAAGTTGCTGCTCAAGGTTCTTTCAATGTTATTCTTTTTGATTTACAAGAATCGGTGCTCGATAAGGCATATAATGCAATTAAAGCTTCTTTAGAAAAGATTGAAAAATTAGGTAAAATCCAAACTGGTCAAACTGAAGTAATACTATCTAGAATCCAATTTACTAAGGATATAGAAGCAGTAAAATGTGATTTAATTATTGAAGCAGTAATTGAGAAATTAGAAGTTAAAATAAGTTTATTTAATCAATTAATGAATATAAATGGCCAGGACTGTTTATATGCAACTAATACGTCATCTATTCCAATTACTAGAATTTCGGCAGCTTTAAGTTATCCTGAATTGTTAGTCGGAATTCATTTCTTCAATCCAGCTCAGATAATGAAACTTGTAGAAGTAATTAAAGGAGCTAGAACACATGATAGTATAGTCTCTACGGCTAGGTCTTTTGTTGAGAAAATAGGGAAAGTACCTGTCATTGCGGCAGATTCTCCTGGGTTTATCGTTAACAGAATTGCCCGCCTTTATTATGTGGAGGCTTTAAAAATTATGGAAGAAGGTGTTGCCAATTTTGATACCATCGATAATATCTTAGAATCTTCTGGTTTTAAGATGGGTCCCTTCAAATTAATGGATTTAATTGGTGTGGATACCAATTTCTCTGTCACCAGCAGCATGTTCAACCTTTTTCATCAAGATGGTAAATTTAGACCGAGCAGAATTCAACAACAAAAAGTAGATGCGGGTTTAAATGGG
>JADLHV010000132.1 GCA_020848595.1 Bacteroidia bacterium | reverse complement strand
GTATTTTGAAAATGCTGGATTTGGACCAACCTCTTGCAATGGATGGTACGCCTCTTTTCTAGTTCATGCGGTTATTCAACTAAATGATTTTGTAAATCTTCACCATCATCGTCACTAGAATCGTCACTGTATCTAAAATATAATGTACTTGTTGCCGATACCGCAAATGCATATACAAAACCGTTGACAATAATTGATGATGCTTTACTTAATAATAAATTAGCATAACTTAACTCTTCTGCTGTTTTGGGCTGTGGAATAGCAAGCATTAATAAACTTGATATAAGGGCCGCAACTACATTAAATACTATACCTAATAGTAGTAACATCCATCCTCTCTTCCAATTAATGTGACTTAAACTATAGGATATGGCTTGTGTTACTTTCATTTTTCCGTGTACTATGGCTGCAAAACCTACAGTAAATCTTAAGAAAAATACAATGACAAATAAGAATCCTACAAATCCTATCACGATTCCTAATGCTATAGAGATATTATTAAACATCGAGAATAGTAACATAGATATTATCATGACAGCTATCTGAATGAAGAATAATAAAACAATGAAACCTAATATTGTCAATAAGGTTGAATTAAATGATTGTCTAAGTGCACTTAAAAAATTGGATTTACTATGTCGAATCTCATCGTCGCTTATGATGTAAAAACAATTTACCGATAGGCTGTAAATTAGTAGACTTAGTATAAAGGCAAGACCTAAATAAAAATAATTGATTGTAAATAATTCAAAAAGTGAGTTTACAAGACCATCATAATCATTTTTAAAGTTTTCTAAATTAACAAGCCAATTGAGTATGTCTTTGCGAAATTCTAGAAATTCGGTCGGTCCATAACCTAATCCCATTATTATTAACGGTGTTATCACTAGTACTGTGATTATACTAATGGTTAAATTGGCCATGAATAAATTCAGAAAGCTACGCTTAAATAATTGTACTGATGCCGAAAATGCTTGGTCACGAAATAATAATAGGTACTGTTTCATTCCTCAAGATTATAGAATCTTATGTAATGTGACAAATTTTTTAATGATTATTTCTTCAATATTCGACTATTTTTGCAAGCTAAATGATTAAGGGAAAGAAAATTGTTGTCGTTTTACCGGCTTATAACGCAGAAGCCACTCTTGAACAAACCTATAAGGAAATTCCATTTGATATTGTCGATGATGTCGTTTTAGTTGACGATAATAGCCGCGACCATACCATCAAAAAGGCCAATGAACTTGGAATTAAGCATGTCGTAAAACACGAAATCAATAGAGGATATGGTGGAAACCAAAAATCTTGTTATACAAAGGCTTTATCTATTGGTGCCGATATCATCATCATGCTTCATCCCGATTATCAATATACGCCTCAATTAATAGAAAGTATGGCGTATATGATTGCTAATGAAGTTTATCCAGTTTGCTTTGGCTCCAGAATTCTGGGTAAAGGCGCTCTTAAAGGTGGTATGCCTATGTATAAATATATTGCCAATAGACTGCTGACTTTATTCCAAAATATTTTAATGAGTCAAAAATTATCTGAATACCACACTGGGTATAGAGCTTTTGATAAATCTATTTTTGCTAAAATTGATATTGAAACTAATTCAGATGATTTTATCTTTGATAATCAGATGATTGCTCAAATTTTTATGGCTGGTTTCGAAATTGGTGAAGTAACGTGCCCTACTAAATATTTCGATGAAGCAAGCAGTATTAATTTTAAACGCAGTAGTATTTATGGACTTGGTGTGCTCAATGTTTCTATTCAATACCGTTTGCAAAAATGGGGGCTCGCAACGTTTAATTATTTGAAGCTTAAAAATTAATGCACTCGTTTTTACTGCCTTATTGACAGTAATTATCTATGTACGATTTAGCTTCTTTACAACCTGCTTCTAAAGATTTTTTCCAATCATCGCAGGCTTCAAGTACTTTCTGATCATTGTTATAGGCAACACCTCGATACAATAACAATAATCCAATGTTCTCGTAATTGTATTTTAATGCGGTACTGAAATTTTCTATTGCCGACTGGTTACTACCAATCTGTAATGCACAAAATGCAACATTAAAATAGTATTCTGGATTATTCGATTCGGCTATTAATAGTCGTTTGTACTCGGTTATTGCTTCCTCATACTGTCGATTAGATATCATGGCATCGGCGCGATTTAAGCGTGCCTCACGATTCCCCGGTGAATTTAATAACACATTATTATAGGCATCTATAGCCAATCCGAATTTCTGAGCATCAAAATAAATATTGCCTTTTAACATCCATAAGCTCGTGTCATTCGGATTTATTTTAAAACATTGATTGATGTCATCGATGGCACTTGTATACAATCCTGACTCGGCATTAGCTAGAGCTTTTGACTTGAGTATGCTGATGTCATTAGGTGCAAATTCTAAATATTTTTTATAATAATTTACTGCACCCATATAATCGCCCATCGTCTCCATTAATAGGGCTAAATTTTTATATACCTTAAATTCTTTGGGTTTTCGTGAAGCATAAAGTAAGAAGTCGGATTCCGAAAATGTGAAATTGCCAAGTGCCTGATGCGCTAAGGCTCTGTTAAAATAGGTGTCGTATAAAAAAGTGTCTAATAAAATTGCCTGATTGAAATCTACAAGTGCAATATTGGGTTTGTTCATAGATAAATAACAGGTGCCTCGCTGAAAAAACACAATACCTGATTTTGGATTCTCATTCAAACATTGGTCAAATAATTGGATGGCAGCTTCATATTCTAAAAGCAACATTTTGTTAAGTCCTGCATCGAATGAAGTACAGGGCTGTTTTTGAGCCTTTAATGGTGTTAAAGCAAGTAGTGTTAAACAAATGAAAAGTCGTTTCATAATAAGCATTCAAAAATACTTGTAAAAAATTTGTTAACTATAAAGAAGATTTCTACTATTGTGGAATGATAAACATTGAAGTGGTCTTAAGTCCCGCACTTCTTCACCTTAATACTATTCGCGATACAAATGTTGTCGTAATAGATATACTTAGAGCAACCTCAACGATTTGTACAGCTATTCATCATGGCGCAAATTCTGTTAAGGCTTTAATGTCTCAATCTGAAACACTCGAATGGGCAGAAAAAGGATATTTAACTGCTGCTGAAAGAAATGGTCAAAAAATAGAAGGATTTGATTTGGGTAATTCGCCTTTCGAATGCATGGATGGCAAAGTGAATGGAAGGTCAATTGCGTTGACAACTACCAATGGGACTAAATGTATTGAAGCGGTTGCTAACGATGGCGCACGAAATGTTTTTTCTGGTAGTTTCTTGAATTTAGAAGCTATGGCAAATTTTTTAGCCAATGATAAGGGCGATGTGTTATTGTTATGCGCTGGATGGAAAGATAGTGTAAATTTAGAGGATACACTATTTGCGGGTGCTTTGGCCCACGAACTAAATAATAGAACTGATTGCAAAATTGATTGTGATGCTGCCCTGATGTCTATGGATATCTATCAAATGGCTAAAGTGGATTTAATATCTTATTTAAAAAAATCTTCCCATTATAAGCGTTTATCTCACTTACATCACGAAGAAGACATGGTATATTGTCTAAAGCATTCGATTTTTGAAACGGTTTGTGGCTTAAAAGACGGTGAAATGAAAAAGTTCTAGGCTATAAGGGAGTGCAATTTTTACCTAATTTTTTTTTAATTAAACAATATTAAAAGTATAATTACCAATTAATCAATATGTTAAGGTGATGTTTAGATTTTATTTCACTCATTCACTTCTTAAAGCTTTGACTTTCAATTAATTGGTTTTTTAATCATCGAATTATTTAATTATTTTGTCTAAATAGTTATGAAATTCGGTAATTTTTCGGTCATATTTTATTCAAAACGTATTGTTTTGTCGATTTTGGCATTTAAAATATTTGCTAAATTCATATTAAATGTTACTTTTGACTTTTATTTTAATGTTTAATCATGAAAAACGTATCTAAACTTATCCTAGCAGCCATTATGGTTGTAACCGCTTTTACAGCGTGTAAAAAAGAAAAAACTGGTGGAGATGACAATGGTGGTAGCGGTTCTACTGCATGGTATGAGCCTGAAAACAAGCAACGTTCATTGTTAATGGACTTTACTGCTACATGGTGTACTTATTGTGGCGCTTGGGGTCATCCAACTTTTGATGCAGCTGTAACTTCATTAGGTGACAATGCAATTCCTTTCTCTGTTCAAGGTGGTTCTTCTGAATTAGCTGCTATTCAATATAAAGCTAATAATGATACCCCTTTTTATGCTAGACACCTTAATGATCTTCAAGCTAGTTTGAAAAACGTAACTGTATCTGGTTATCCAACGCTTGTTGTAAACAACAAAAGTGGTTATGGTCCAAATTCAAATGCTACTATGGTAAGCGATGCTAACAATTTAAACGCTATGCCAGCTGTTGCAAATATCAATTTTGGTGTAACTAAAAATGCTAATGGTTTCAATATTAAGTCTACTGTGAAATTCTTCCAAGCTACTACTGGAGATTATCACGTAACTTTCTTTATTACTCAAAATAATATCGATCACCGTCAAAACGTTAGTGGTACTTATGTTAGCCCATACAATCACAACAATATCATCAGAGCTTTCCCAATCTCTAATAAAGTTGAATCTTTTGGTTTAAACTCTACTTTCGGAGATGCAGTTATCAGTGGTGATATCGCTTCTGGTAAATTTGTGAATGTTGAGCTAAACTACGTAGCTGATAACAAATCAACTATGATGCCTAGCGGTTGGAATATCTTTACTTGGAATCAATCTAATACTGCAAACTTATACCTAACTGGTATCGTTTGGAAGAAAGATTCTTCTGGTAAATTCGTTTTCGTAAACGCTGTTAGAAAACCCCTTTAATTAAAACATATTTTTAAAAGAGCCCTGATTTTCAGGGCTTTTTTTTTTATTACCTATTTTTAAATCTTAGAAGTGTTCAATTTGAAAAAACAATTACTATTACTCTGTTTATTTCTAGCCAATGGCTTTATTGCTTGGTCTCAAGATTATTACCACTTGCGTATGGATGGTAGTGTACCTGTAGGCTATTATTTAGATAAAATCTATGAAAGCTCTAAAACTATTTTGCTAAATGAACCTTCTTCGAATGTCATGTCTAAAGTGGATTCTATTCCCTTTGACTTTAATTTCTATGGTCAATCTTTGAGACATTATCGTGTAAGTGATAATGGTTATCTCTGCTTTGATACCACTCAAACAACGTCTTTAAATCCGTCTTCGACACTGCCTCAAAATAGTATTTTAGGCTTCTGGAAGGATTTTAAACTAGAGAAATTGCCCGAACCAAATCAAGGTGTTGGTATTCAGGTATTCTCTTATACTGTTGGTCAAGCCCCAAATAGACGACATATAGTTCAGTTTTTTGGACTGAGTTTAGCCTCCAATAATTTCTCTGGTCCAATTAATAATGCTAGTATCTACGCCTTTGCTATCGTTTTTCATGAAGGTGCCGATGGTCGTTTTGATTTAATATATAGCCCTTTTGGTGATAAACTTCAAAAGGCTGCTATTGGCTGTACTAATCAAGATAATTCAAATTTTAAATTGCTTAACGACTCTTTGTCTTTTTTGCCTTTCCAATTCTCTTTCGATGTTGCTAATTTTATAGTTTACCAATTCTTTAAAGGCATTCAACCTGAATATGATTTGAGTCTTAAAAATGTAAACCTTAATGCTGTATACCGAGTTAATGCTGTTGCAAATTTTTCAGGTGTATTATATAACAGTGGTACAAAACCTGTAAGTACTTTAAATCTTAATT
>JADLHV010000131.1 GCA_020848595.1 Bacteroidia bacterium | reverse complement strand
TTATATCAAAGATCACCAAAAAAAATATTAGGTTTAAGGCTGTAAAAAAGATTGACCCTCCAGAGGTGTGGGTCTCAACACAAGACGCACCCAATGGCATCCCAATGAACTTAATAAGTCAAGGATTCAAGATTGTAATTGGGTGGGTGGGATACTTAATGCAGAGGTTTGTTGATACTTTTCCTCTCTCCAATCCACTCTCTGCATATAAAGAAAATGCTATTGTAATTATTGATGAAGTAGATATTTCAATGCACCCGATTTGGCAGGTTTCTTTTATTGAAATTCTGAAAGATGTTTTTCAAAATACTCAATTTGTAATTTCTACACATGATCCCATTATTATAGGAGGCCTTTTGAAAAATCAAGTTAGGGTCCTAAGCGAAAAGGAGGGCCAAACAACTGTATTTGAACCTGACTTTGACCCTAAAGGGCAAGGTGTTGCTGGAATTCTCACGAGTGAATTATTCGGATTGAAGTCTACACTTGACAGCAAGACTTTACATAAATTAAACAGACGTAATGAGTTATTAGAAAGACAAGATTCTGAACAAATCACACCCGAAGAAAGGGCAGAACTAAACGAAATATTTCATTATTTGAATAGTCTTGGGATCAACACCACTGACCGAGATCCTCTTTACCAAAAATTCATAGTGGCTCTTAGCAAAAGAGACGATTTTAAAGTCGAATCGTACACTCCTTACGAATTAAACTCCCAAAATGAAATCGCAATGGAGGTCCTTAACGAGATATTTAAAGAGAAGGGGGAAGAAAAATGATTTTTATTAATATTGATATCCTTGAACCAAATCAAAATTGGCTCGACCGAGCTGATGCATTAACGGCTCAACTTTTAGCTGCAAATACGGTACAGGACAAGGCAACTATAATTAAAAACAACCAAAATTTGTGGGGAGAACTGAAACAACACTTCTCTGATGTTCTTAAACGTAAGTGCTGGTATTCAGAATCGATAAACGATTTCGCTCATTGTCATCTTGACCACTTCAGACCTAAATCAAGAGCGATTGATGAAAATGGTAAAGATCAAGGAGGGTATTGGTGGCTGGCTTTTAATTGGCGAAATTTTCGCTATGCTGGACCGGCAGGAAATGTCAGGAAAAGAGATTACTTCCATGTAAATGCAAATAAAGCAAATTCCCCTGCAGACCCATTGGAGAATGAGGATATTCGCTTTTTAGATCCAACCGATCCTGATGATCCAGCTAAGTTAAAATTTAATAATGAAGGAATTATAAGTCCTAAATCAGCAATTGTGAATTCGAGGGAGTATATTCAATCGGAGTATACAATTAGACGAATGAATTTGAACTTGTTTGGTCTAATGGAGGGTCGGAAGGATAAATATAGACTTACTGCAAGGTTAATTAGACAAATAGAGCAGCTTTTAACTCTCCAAGCCATTACATTCGACTTAGCAAGAAGGCAAAACATTAAAGCAAAGCAATTAGAGTTACTTAACTTAGCAGATAGGTATTCTGAGTATTCGGCAGCGGTTAAGTATTGTTTACGTGAAAGTGGACACGAATGGGCATTGAATATTGCAATTGCTGCATGAGTAGAAAATATTTACACTGGCTATCACAGCACCCTTGCGCTTTAGCCGTTAACTAGTTAAATTAAATATTTCGTTCTGCTTTATTTTTATCTTAGCAAAACAAATAATCAGTAAGCAGTCTCAAACAGCGCAAGGTCTCAAATCGTTGCGCTTCACACTAAAAGACACGACCAATGACAAAAATCACTTTCATATTCGCAATTACTTTTCTGACAGGTTGTTCGATACAATATACTGAAAATCTTGTTGACAAAGGGTTCAATAAAGAATGTATTAAAGAATACAAAAAGGCAATGAGCGTTTATAATAGAGCTATCTTCTTTAATAAGGAAAGTGCCTTGGCATATTGGAGACGCGGAAATCTATATGCAACAGAAGCGTATAACTATGACTACAACAAAGCAATAGTCGACCTGACTGCGTCTATTCAAATAGATTCGACCTTGGATGGCGGGTACGCCTATTGGGACAGAGCTTATTGTAAAAGGCAAATTAATGACACAATCGGTGCATTATTGGACTATGACAAAGCAATTGCAATAAATCCTGAAAAAGAGAACTTTTACTATTTCAGGGGAACTTTAAAGTTTTATCGATTACATGATATTGAAGGAGCACTGCGCGACTTTGATAGTGCAATAAAATATTGGAACGGATACGACTTAGCTCGACAATGCAGAGCAGAATTAAAAGTAGGTGTTGGTGATTTTGAAAGTGCAATGGACGATTATAACAATTTACAATATCGACTTCGTGATTTTGATTCGAGTTACGCGGATGTATTCTATTTTAGGGGTATTGCAAAATATGAAACAGGTGACAAAAACGGTGCTTGTGAAGACTTAACAACTTCAAATAAACTTGGTTTTGAACTAGCAAAGGAAAAGCTTGACAAATTGTGCAAGTGAAAATATTAAAAGTAGCAGCTAACATCGGTTTTGCTTCATGGAGGTAAAATGCTTAAATTCAATTTCAGTTTTTCAAATTAACTTTGCAGATGGGATTGCTGTTTAGTGCGATGAAATTCCGCACAAACGCAAAGCCACCAATCCTTAGAAAATATAATATAAGATCTGAAACCCACCAAAATATGCACAACCAAATTTTAAAACAACCCTCACTATTTATTTCACTTGATAAAAGTGAAGTAATATTTTTTTTGTTTACTACTTTTATCAAACTAAAAAACACAGCAGTCTAAATTTACCCCGGAGCTGAAAAATTTTATGGACACTGTGGGATTGCTTATTACGACATGGACTGGATTTCAGTCCGAGCCGCTTGGCTGCCGGAAGAAATTACATTTCAGGATTTTATTATCTTGGCTTAGCAGTAAATGAGTATAAACACATAAATTTACATCAACAAATTTATACCTGTTATAAAAAACCGGCAGTGATGACATTGACTTTATTTCAACTTCAGATGGGATATGACAAAAACTAATAGGCACATATTATTCGGAAATAGGTTATTGCAATACTCTGCATTATCAGGTGCATTTATTTTAGGTAAGCCGGATCTTATATTTTCTGAAGTTGTTTACACAAATGTTGAACCTGATGTTGTGTTGGATGAAGATGATGAAGACTTTTTTTTGGACATAAATGATGACTTGGTTAGTGATGTGCATTTTTTAAATGTATCTAATTACTTTGA
>JADLHV010000130.1 GCA_020848595.1 Bacteroidia bacterium | reverse complement strand
TGTTAGATAAATATGTTACCACAAACGTTGGAATGCCCGATATTATAAAAAATAATACATTAAATATTTTCTGGGGAGGAAATTATAGTGGTTGCGTTGGTGCTGCAACCACCGGTTATAAAACATGGTTGTATCAAACTTCGCCATATAATGCATACACAGGAGGGGGCGACGGTCCTGAAAAGGTTAAGAGAAACCTCATTCACGAACTTGGTCACTCATTAGGTCTAAATCATAATTTTATTGATATTGACCCTGAACCTGATGTTCCAGATTGTGATGAATGCGATGATAATGACGGCCCAACCACTGAATGCCCAAACGAGGGAACTTCAAATAATATTATGGATTATTGGCCAGGCACCAGGTCTGCATGTTCAGAATGTCAGTTAAAGAAGATACATTGGTCTCTAATGGGTTACAATCATAATATATCTTTGGCTTTAATTAATGATTATTGCGAAATTGTTGATCCTGAAATGGTTGTTGATGACCCTGGAAATACTGTGGAATGGAATTATTCTGTTTATCTTAAAGGTAACCTAAGAATTACGCCTACTACAACCTTAGTAATTAAATGTTTAGTTGGTATGCCTGCTGATGGGAAAATAATAGTGGAAAATGGAGCAAAATTAGTTGTTGATGAAGGATATATCACAAATATGTGCGGCGAGCTATGGCAAGGAATTGAAGTGTGGGGTGTAGGAAGTAATTACCCTCATCCATCAGTAAGCGCTATTTATGGAGATACATACCCTACCCATTTGACTCAACATCACGGAGTAGTATATATAAAAGATGGTTCAACAATTGAATATGCAAGAAATGCAATAACAACAAGCAAGTATGATGATTTTGGAAATGCCACTTTTAGAGGAGGAATAATAGTTGCACATGGTGCAGATTTTATTAATTGCAAAAGATCTTCTGAGTTTATGCAATATGACTATACACCCGCACAAACCGATGATGATAATATTAGTGAATTTTACATGTGTAATTTTGAAGTTAATGATAACTATCCTTGCTCTGAAACTTTTAACGCCCATATCACTTTGTGGGATGTCGACGGTGTAGATATAATTGGATGCACTTTCAAGGACTTAAGAAATGCGTGCACGAATGCAGGTGAAGGAATTTATAGTATAGATGCAACTTATACTGTTGCAAGTGATTTGTGTTATGGTGCAATACCATGTGATGATCATATTACAACTTTCGAACGCCTAGTGAGAGCAATACATGTTGAAAATGCAAACTCACGCCCCAGAGATATTATAATCTCCGATGTAGTTTTTACAAATAATTATCGAGGAATATTATTTTCAAATGTTGATCATTCTTTAGTAATGAATAACACGTTTGAAGTTCAAGATCAATCATCTTTAAATTGCTATGGGATGTACTTAGAGGATAGCAAAAATTATCATATAGAGAACAATAACTTTACAACTTACGGCTCTTATGATGGTAGTTCACCTTACAATGGAGGTATTTACGTAGTCAACAATTCTAATTCACAAACAGAAATATACCGAAACTATTTTGAAGATTTAGAGGCAGGCATACGAGTTCAGAATAACAACAGTGCTCTACAAATAAAATGCAATACTTTTAATAGCGAGATTGATAAACACGATATTTATGTAACAAATACTGGGAGCCTAGGAACTCAGGGCTATTGTTCACCTGGCTATTTCCCAAGCAATGTAAAAGTCACCACGCCATCGGGAAATACATTTTCATACGATTGTAATAATTCCACAGGTGATATAAAAGTTTATGATGGTTTCGGCATTTTACAATACAAGCACTTCTCAAATACTGGACATGCTCCAACTTGTTATACAACAGGAGCGACCACTTATGTGGATCCAATTGATTGTGGATATTCAACTCCGCTTGATGGATACTATGCATGCGAATCAAAATTACCGTCAGGCGGCAGTGGATTTAAATTAGCAGAATCTAATGAAATAACAGGGGGCAATCTAATGAACCAGGTGTATGGCTTGAATGATGCCATTTCTGGACTTATCGAACTTATCGGTAGTGAAGAATATGAATTAGAATACCTTAAGGAGGAAAATACGTATAATGTAGATTTAAAATATTTACAAGATGAAAGAGAACGGATTTTATATACCGCTGTTAATTATTATGTATTAGAAAATAATATTGATTCAGCTTTGTTAGTAATAGAAGGGGAAAATACAGACCTTTCGCATCAAACTGCAACTGCTATTTATCTTTTAGATAATGATTTTGTGAGTGCAGAGCTGGAGCTAGAAAAAGTAAGTAATGAAAATATTAACGCTAGTGATTTTAAAACACTTTATCGGTTATTAATTGCAAACGCGAAGAATGGAAAGGACATTTTAGACTTTACTGAAGTAGAAGTTGAACAATTAGCTTCATTAGCAGGCAAGCAAAGTCCAAGCGGTGTTGCTGCAGAGAATATTATTTATTTTTTAACCGGAAATGATTATGTGGAAGTTTTTGATAATGATGAAGAAATAATAGAAGAAAAGACTGCAATGCTTAATGAATCTAAAATACAAATTTATCCCAATCCAAATACCGGTGAGATATTTGTTGATTGTACAAATATTAATTCGCAAGACTGTATAATTTTCATATACGATTTAACCGGTACGTTAATATTCTCTTACGTTTTGGATTCAAATATTATAAATAAAATTGATATTAACTCAATCCCGAACGGATTATTTATTGCCCAAATTAAAAGTCTAGGTAAAGTTGTTGATTCATTCAAAATTGTTAAAGAGTGAAAATTAAAAATAAATATTTTACAACACGAGTACTATTATCATTGATAATAGTACTCGTTTATAATAATTTGCATAGTCAAGTTACTTTTAACAAAACTATTGATTTTAGTGAGGGTGATGATGTTGGGCAAAGTATTATAGTATTAGAGGATGGCTACGTTTTAATTGGAAATGGGTGGGGTTATGAGGTTGGGGATTATTTTGATGA
>JADLHV010000129.1 GCA_020848595.1 Bacteroidia bacterium | reverse complement strand
GGGTCTTTAAGGCAGGTTCAACTCTCTACAGGCTATAATATTTATTATGGTATGTATGCAAGAGCTGGAAACCCAAGTGATACGATCAGAGTTGCTCTCAGTTTTTTCAATAACGAAATTAGGTTCCCTCTGCCAACTAAAAATGATACACTTGCTCTATATCAATTTAGAATTATCAAAGAACGTATTCCTGGTATGCAGTTAGCTGGAAATACGATGACAAATACTTATTTCAGTAGTGGTGGTGTAATGGTGAGAAAACGAACGGCTAACATGAAAGCAGATAATCGATTAATTATGTATGCCTTTATTTTCAAAGTAAGTAAGTACAACACAATGAATAGTAAGATAAGCCAGCTTGCTCTTCAAACTAACACTTATGCATTTTCAAATACACAAGGATTTACTGTGATTGCTCAAACTTCTGAACCTTTCGAAGAATTTGAACTTAAATCCTTTAATTATCCTTTACTTACAGGTACCGCTACTATTTCTCCAAGGCTGATAACTTCTTGTTCGAACAATGCAGTTGATGATAACAATTGGATGATTACCGATTACAGACCTAGAGTTTTTAAAGCAGGTGACTCGTTGCAGAAAAAGAAATCTTCATTGACTTCTGCTTTTGTCGATAGAACCAAACAGCTTTTAGGCTCAAGCATTAAACTCGACGAACACATTCTTAAGCCTTTACCGCAAAATAGTTTAGCATTCAGTTATGATCTTCGATTAGTAGATAACCAAATTCTAAATTTGAGTTCTCAATTACAACAGATTAGTAATCTCAATTTATCAGGTGTTTCCTTTAATGATAATTCGTTTATGCTGAGCAATAATCTCAGTCTCAATCCTGTTAACGGTACCGTTAGTTCAGGTTCGAATCTCAATACTAGCATACAGCCAGTATCTACTAATACAAGTACAACAACAGCTCCAAAAGTACCGGCAATTGGCAGCAGACTCCATATCGACTATACACATTTCTATTTGATGTCGACAGATTTCAATAGGCTGAAAACATTGGCAAACAATATCATTATTACAAATCCTACTTATTGGATGATCGGTTTAACAACTAGAGAAATTGATTTGGTGCTTAGAATCAGACGCACAAATTATCTTTTCAGAACACCTACTTCTTCCAATAAATTCGCCATAGCTTTGCATCCAATAAGCAACAATAATGCTCCGTTGAAAAAACTACTCATTAATAGTAATATTTTAGAAATGCTTCCGATTGTAACCTATACAAGTAATACCACCTATTCAAGCTTTGTATTTAAATGATGAGATCGTATTTTTCAATCCTTTTGCTGTTCCTATTTTCTAATCAGCTGTTAGCTCAAGATACAGTGTATTTAGCAGGAGATATGCGCAATTATGAGGATTCATTTGTTTTCAGGTGGAATACTAAAAGAGCAATAGATTTCTTAGCTTTAAGTCATTCAAATTTAGTGTTTGAAATTAAATCTCAAAACAATGCTAATTGGCAGAATCTAACAACGTTCAACGCTATTAATCCAGATGCTTGGGCAAATTCGAAATCGGAAGTTGATAATCCAACTATTTTAGCTGCCGCTGCTATCAAGCAGATGAGATTATTAATGGATAACCCGATAGATGATCCAGCTACCGCTATACAACGAGAGCAAGATCTCAATTTCCTTTGGATGAATCTTTCATTAGCTGCGGATATTAGTCCTTCTGCTGCTAACAAATGCCATCTTAGGTTTTCCTTAAAGAAATCTGATGCAACAATTGGAGCCATGTTTAGACTGTATTTAAAAACAGATAAATATATTTCTGACACATTTTATTTTCTTCCCGGGGATGCAATTTATAAACAGATTTCAATTGATGCGCCAACTATCACTGAAAAAGAGAATGAGGTAGAGTTAATGTGGTTGCCTGATAAGAAATTCAGCGGGTATTACATAGAACGAGCCGAAGCCAATGGAGAATTCAAACAGTTGAATAGAGCAGCATTGGTTATACCTAATCAGGAGCAAACACAATTGTTTTTTAAAGATAGTGTAGAGAATTATAGAGAATATCTATATCGCATTTACGCCCTCGATATGTTTGGAGATAAAACACAATACTCGATAACGGTTAAAGCAATGGGTCGAGACAAAACGCCACCTTCTATACCTAGTGGGCTAAAAATCCGAGAAACATTAGAAGGTAAACTAATCATTACATGGGATGAAATTAATGCCAATGAAGGCAGTAAGGGATTAGCGCTTGGACTCAGACATCAGGAAGGTATGCCATATTTGCCTATTGAAAATCAATTATTGCCATTAAATACCCGCAGTTATACAATCTCAATTGACCCGTTAGAAACAGATTACTATATCTTATTACAGGTTTTCGACACAGCAGCAAATAGTAGCAGTAGTGAAGCATTTTATCAGATAAACGACAACACACCACCAGAAGCACCTAAAGGCTTAACTGCTTTGGTCGATAAGAAGGGCGTTGTTACACTCAAATGGAATCAGAATAAAGAAAAAGATTTACAAGGTTATATGATTTATACTTCATCACATTTGAAATCAGAATTCAGTGGTGTTGTTAACGTAGCACAAGTAGATACCTTCTTTTTAGATACTCTCTCACTTAAAATGTTGAATAAGGATGTTTATTACAGAGTGGTTGCTGTAGATTATAGATTGAATCGTTCACCAAACTCAGAAACAGTAAAAGTATTAAGGCCAGATACTTTGCCGCCAGTATCACCAAATTTTAAATCCTTTCTTGTAAAGGATACATTTATAATGCTCAGGCTGAATACCAGTTCGAGTGATGATGTTAAACAAAATTACCTTTGCAGAATTCAAAATGGAAGCAATAAAAAAAGTATCATAAAGCTTAACTCAAATGATACTATATATAGAGATTTTGGACTCGAAGAAAACACAGAGTATTCTTATTACATGTATGCCGAGGATTTCAGTGGAAATATTTCTCAAAAATCAGAATTCTTGCAATTAAAAACACTAAAGAATTACTATAAACCTGCGGTAAAATTGTTCACAGTTAGTTATGATACAATAGCCAAAAAGGTAGATATAATTTGGCAATACGACATGTCAACTGTTCGAAAGGTGCTTATTTATAAAGGTCCGACACCAAGCGAACTAAGTAAAATGCCAGATCAAGTTGAAAAAGATTCTAATTCATTTTCTGATACACACCTAAAAAAGGGTGAGTGGTATTATGCCATTAAACTTTATTTAAAAGATGGTTCTGAAACTTTAATTTCAATTCCATTAGGTGTAATTATCAATTGAATTTTTAAATTTAATACCACTCAAATAATTTTATAAACTTAATAGTATGCACGTTGCAACAGAACGGCATTTATTTTTTGGAATTATAATAGGTGTAGTCTACTTTCGTTTTTCTAAACTCATAAAAAAAAACACATTATGGCAAAAGCAGTCGTTACAGGTTACAAAGTGCAGTATGCAATTCGATTTGATTGTATATACGTTCCAAGTGATTATACATTTCCTTATGTCGGTGATAATACAACCACTGAGGTAAGTATTCATAATTTCAACAATACTTCGGTTAAGTTCAGGAAGAAATTGGCTGACCCCGATGCTATTTCTCCGTTTATTGTATCAGCTCTAAAACCTGATGCCGTTGACAGGACCGAGTTTGCTAATTTAAGTGAATTCGATTTTCCTTTCCCTGAAACCGGATATTTTGACGGATTTCTCGTAATTGAAAGTCAACGTCATTTGGATGTTTATGTAACCTATTTGACTGTTGGGGGAAAGAAACGAATGAAGATAGAAGGTAGAGAAGGTTCTTGGAGTTAATTCTCTTAATTTAGTAAAACTTAATTTGTCTATATAATTTGGACTAAGCTATAGTTTTGTTATAGTTAAGTTCATTTTATGAATGCTATTTTCTATTCTCAAAGTAATCTTCAAGTTTCTAATTTTGATTCGAAATAATTATTTTAGTATAGGTAGTAGTATTGTTTTGTACCGTTTCTAAAAAATAGATTCCAGGCTTTATTGATAGTTCAAGTATTATTTCAGTTAAATCAATAGAATCGTGTTTATAAACTATTTTCCCCGTTAAGTCATATATAATCAATTGATGGATTTGATTATCGGATAATATATGTAAAGTTCCAGAGCTTGGATTCGGATAAATACTTATTGCTTGACTGTTTTCTGCGCTTTGAATGCCAACATTTTTTACTACAAATTCAATGCAATTAGAGGTGTCAGAACAATTATTTTTAGTAATTAAAACTTTGTAGAAGCCACTTTTTATTGGCCTATAATCTACAGATGTTGCATTGTTGATGGGTGCATTATTTGAACAATCATACCATTGATATGAGGCATTACTTTCGTTTGCTATAAGTTTAATTGAATCTTTGTTTATTGATTTATTTAGCGCTGGTAATACAGTTAAATTAACAGCTGCTCTGCTTGAAATACAGTTTAAATTCATTTCCGTTTGGACATAGTAGTTTCTTGAATTTGTATTAACAGGCGTTGTAAAATTAGAGCCAGATGCTATTGCTGTTCCTCCTGTTGGTGTATTAAACCATTTAATTGTACCTACATTGCTAGTTGCCGATAGTATTCCACTTCCTGCTCCACAAATTGTATCAGGGAAAACCTTGCTAATGACTGGAGTGTTTACTGTTATTTGAATAGCCAATCTTGGACTTGCCGAACAGGTGCTATCTTGCACATAGTAAGTTGTATTATTAGATAATACTGGTGTTTGGAATGTATTAGAACTTCTTAAAAACTGACCACCAGTTGGAGCTGAGTACCAACTTATTTTACCTTGACCTAAGGCTGTAAGTACAGTGCTTGTGCCGATACAAATGTTTAAACTTTCACTTATCGAATAATTACTTGGAGCTATAGCTTGACAGTTCTCATTAAAAATACCAATTGTGCCATTTTGACCACAAGCAATAATTTCATTTCTACTATTTGAACTCACATGATTTAGTGTTAGGTCTGTAAATGTTTTATCTGACCATGTTACTCCTGCATCTTTTGTTCTATAGATTGTTCCACTTTCACCGACTACCCAACCGGTTTTATTGTTCAAAAATTTTATCTTAGTAAAAAATCTTGAAGTATTAGTTATTAGT
>JADLHV010000128.1 GCA_020848595.1 Bacteroidia bacterium | reverse complement strand
AGCGTAGCAGAATCTGCCGAAAACGATTCTCCCTCTAATACGCCTCGTGGTCCGCCATCTAATGTATACCCATAATCTGCACCTAATCGCTGCATGTCTACCTTGTTAACGCCTCTACCTATCTCTTCATCTGGTGTAAATAAAATTCTAATTTTACCGTGTTTGATTTCAGGATGGGTCACTAAATAATTGGCTAAATCCATTATAATGGCTACTCCTGCTTTGTCGTCAGCGCCTAATAATGTCTTTCCAGATGCTGTTATAATGTCGTCGCCAATTCGCTCTAATAAATAAGGATGATCTTCTGTTGTTAAAAATAAATTTGAATCATCTTTATAACTAATAGGTTGTCCATCGTAATTTTTATGCAAAACTGGTTGTACGTTGGCGCCTGTTACATCGGGTGCTGTGTCGGCATGCGAACAAAAACATATAACTGGAACTTCTTCTTCTATATTCGATGGAATTGTTGCGTATACATACCCATGTTCGTCCATTTCGGCGTCTTCTATTCCCATGTCTCTTAGCTCTTGTGCTAATAATGAAAGCAAATCTTTCTGCTTCATCGATGATGGTTGGGTATCTGAATTTGGATCTGCTTCTGTATCTATTTGTACATAACGCATAAACCGCTCTGCGCAAGTATGTTTGTAATTGGTTATCGACATAATTTTAAAATGCAAACCTAATGCAATTTGAAAACTTATTAAAATGATATATTTTTGACTTATCTATAAAATGAAAACACGTATCATCTTTTTGCTTTTTATTATACATACTTGCACTGTTAATGCTCAGTTTTTTACTCACCTTACACCGGCCCAATCTATTAAATTACTTAATCCGGCTTATGTAGCTAATGATTCAACTTTTGAGTTTTCTGTTAATCGTTACCAAAGTAATTACAGCTCACGTAATCTCGGTAAAACTATTATTATCTCTTTTAGTGATTCTCAGTCAATTTATTATTTTAATCAAAAAAAAGTGATGGATTTTACCCAAGCTTATTTCTCTAAAGGTTTTAAGCTGTTTAAAACAGTCAATACAGGCTTAATGTTGTCTTATGAAAGAGAAAATGTAGATGAATATGTTCTTAGAAATGTTTTAAGTCTGTCGAATGCCTATTATTTGAATACGGATATTGGGAGAGTAAGTATAGGTGTATCAGTAAAAGGTGTTTTCGATAAACCTAATACGGCAGTCCGTTTTCAAGATAATTTTAATGTTAACTATGGCACATATCATGTAAAAAATTCTTATGTCAATTCGTCTTTAGGATTATCATTTACGTCCTTAGATCAAAGTTTTTCTTTCGGTTTGTCTGTTCTAAATCTCGCTTATCAAAATTCTTACAGTTCTTTTCCTTTTGCTTCTAATAAAGGGCCTCTATTTCCAATGACTTTTTCTTTTGTCATGATAGATAATAGACGCACCTACTGTGCACATGCCTTTTATGATTATTCTATTTCTAAAAAGTTGGTTTTGAAGAATGATTTTAGAGCAATTAAAATCGAAAAAGGAATAGATGCATTTCCAGAATACTACGGATGTATGCAATTAAAATCGAGTGTGGAATATAAAAATTTAGGATTAGGTCTACATTATTTTAATACAACAAATTTTGACCAATCTGGTGGTGGACTAATGCTGATGTTTAAAGTATTAGGACTAAATTTCCACTATACTTATCGTCAATTTCTCAATAAACTAGCTACCGTCTCTGGTGGAGAACACGAATTTGGATTTAGAATAAACCGCTGATTATTTATAAGCTACAGATTTTGCAGCTTCTACAATCTTAGCAACACTTGGCAAATAAGCATCAACTAAGGTAGAGGCATAAGGTAGAGGAACGTCTTGTGAACATATTCTTCTGATTGGCGCATCTAAATAATCAAATGCATGGCGCTGAACAGTATAAGTTATTTCCGAACTTATAGATGCTAATGGCCAAGCTTCTTCAACTATAACTAATCGATTGGTTTTTTTAACCGAATTGATAATGGTTTCGTGGTCTAATGGGCGAACTGTTCTTAAATCAATAACTTCGGCGTTAATTCCAGCTTCTTGCAATGCTATAACTGCTTCATTGACGCGCAACATCATTTTGCCAAACGATACAATTGTAACATCTGTACCTTCTTTAACAATATGTGCTTTGCCGAGTTCTAAAGTGTACTCTTCTTCTGGCACTTCACCTTTCATGCCGTACATTTGTTCACTTTCCATAAAGATAATTGGATTACCATCTCTTATCGATGATTTTAATAATCCTTTAGCATCGTATGGATTAGAAGGTACTACAACCTTTAACCCTGGGGTATTAGCATACCAGCTTTCAAAATTCTGTGAGTGCTGTGCTCCTAGTTGGCCGGCACTACCTGTTGGACCTCTAAATACCATATGGCATTTGTATTGTCCAGCAGTCATACTATTCATTTTAGCCGCACTATTTATTACTTGGTCTATCGCAACCAAAGAGAAATTGAAGGTCATAAACTCTACAATTGGAATTAGGCCATTCATTGCAGCACCAACTGCTATCCCTGCAAATCCAAGCTCTGCAATGGGGGTATCTATAACACGTTTTGCCCCGAATTCGGCTAACATGCCTTGGCTAACTTTGTAGGCGCCATTATATTCTGCTACTTCTTCTCCCATTAAAAATATACGCTCATTCATGCGCATCTCTTCATTCATGGCTTCTCTTAAAGCTTCGCGGAATTGAATTTCTCTCATCTTTGGTTCTTATTTAAAGGGCAAAAATAGTCTTTTGACTACAATTTGTAAAATGAGGACTTTATTTTTATTTCTATGACCCCTATTGATTGTCTGTTATCAATTTAAATTTATGCTATGCCCCCTGATTTTTATAAACTTTTTCTTTAATTCTAATTTATTATTACTTACAACTGAAATGAATTTTCACTTTCTAGGTTTTATATTTGCCGCGCTAATGGGAAAAAATAAACTCAAGAAATTTAACGAATACAATTCTTTTTCAAATACGTTTGATGCTCGCAATCAATTAAAAGGTTTATGGGCTAAAGAGGTATTTGGAAATGATAATCCCATTACCCTTGAATTGGCTTGTGGTAGAGGCGAATACACGGTTGGTTTGGCAGAAATGTACCCTGATCGAAATTTTGTAGGTATTGATGTTAAAGCTTCTCGTATGTGGTTAGGTGCTAAAAATGCCGCTGAGAAAGGACTTAAAAACGTCGCTTTTATTCGTATTCAAATCGATTTTTTAAATGATTATTTTGCCCCTGGTGAAGTAGATGAAATTTGGATTACTTTTCCTGATCCCCAACCTCAAAAACCTCGTGAAAAACAGCGTCTTACTTCTCCTAAATTCTTAGAAAAATACGTCTCTTTACTAGGTAAATCTAAATTTATTAATCTTAAAACAGATAGCGATTTTCTTCTGAATTATACTTTAAAAACAATAGAAATTATCCCAGTTCAAATTCATGAATTACTCTTAGATATTGATCAAAAGGATGATCTGCAAAGTGAATTAAAAATTATGACGTATTACGAAAGAATGTGGCGCGAGAAGGGTATTATAATTAAATATTTGAAATTCTCTTTTCAATAATATATTTAGTCTTCTATTTCGTGACGCTCTAAAAACTGTGTCCATTCTTCTTGATTGCTCGTGCCTGGTATCAATTCTATATGGCCGGTAAATGAAACGCCACTTAGTTGTGACCCGTCTATATCTAGCTGGTTTAGTGCCAAAAATAATGGCTTTGTAGTATGCTGACTCAATTCATTGTAAGTCTCCATATCATCTACTAATAATAAATCTGCCTGCTCACTTAAAGGATTCATTATAGAGTCTTTCATGTGCACGATAATTTTAAAACCTTGATTGAGTATCCCTAAATCTTTATAGTCTTGTGGAATTTCTATAACATCAAAATAAAGGTTTTTAGAAAATTCAATTATCCATTCTAATGGTTGTTGACCAAATTCGCCTACTAACCGTGGACCATTTACCCAGGCTATTATTTCAGAAGCCTTACTCGGTTCAATATACGCACTATCGTTAGGGTCAAAACTGAATCCAATAAAATCTGCCCACATGCCTGCTGCATATCTAGCATCTGATAGATTACTGATTTTACTAAATTTAATTAAAAAGGGGTATTTCATCTAATTGAATTGAATGGCTTTTACTGGGTCTATTTTATTAACTAAACGAACTGGTAATAGTAAGGCTATCATGCACAAAATTGCTGTGCCGGCATTGACCGCTAGTACATGGGTCAATTTTAAACTAATAGGAACCGATGTTAAATAATAGGTTTCTTGATCTAATGTCAATAGCTTATAATGGTCTTGTATCCAACAAAGTCCTATGCCTAAAACATTGCCAAAAAGTAAACCCAAAAATAAAATATACGCTGCGTGATTTAAAAATATTCGCTTTATTATGTTGTTTCTACTGCCTAATGATTTTAATACGCCTATCATATTTGTCCGCTCTATAATTAAAATTAATAGGGCGGTTATCATATTAATACATGCCACAATGATCATCAAACTTAAAATAATCACAATGTTTTGATCGAGATAACCTAACCAATCAAATAATTGTGGGTTGAGTTGAATTAAACTCTCGGAATTGAGCTCTTGAGGCAGATTTCGATTAAGATGAAAATTGGTTTGTGATAAAAGTTTAAAATTTTTTGTCTGTATTTCGTAATGGGTGATTTCTTTCTTTCTGTTAGCAAATATCCTTTGCATCTCTCTTAAACTGCCTATAACAAATACCTGATCGTTCTCTTCTAATCCTGTTTCATATATGCCAGAAATGGTACAAGGTATAACTCTAACAGGGTCGTTAATAAAGTAAATTCTAGCTATATCGCCAGTGTCTAGTCCAACTTTTTGTGCAATAATTTTAGAAATTAGAATTTCTCTTTTTCTAAGACTATCGCCAACTCCAGGTAAATTGCCTTTGATTAAATGTTTCTTTAAATAACTAAAATCATAAGCGCTATCAACACCTTTAAAGACTATACCCTGTAATTCGTCGCTTGCCTTTATAATGCCTGGTCTTGCTATAATGGGGTAAACGGATTTGATATTGTCTTGCTTTAATATCGCTTGCTTAAGTTGAAGCGAATCATAAAATTGCACATAATCGTAATTTCCACTAGTCCCTGTAGAATGAATCTCAATATGTCCTCCAAATCCAATGACTTTATCTGTGATTTTTTCTTTGTATCCAACAACTATAGAAATAGCTATAATCATCACTGCT
>JADLHV010000127.1 GCA_020848595.1 Bacteroidia bacterium | reverse complement strand
TGATCCGGTGATTCCTTGTGGAAGGGTCATCGCTCAAAGGATAAAAGGTACGCTGGGGATAACAGGCTGATCTCCCCCAAGAGCTCATATCGACGGGGAGGTTTGGCACCTCGATGTCGGCTCATCACATCCTGGGGCTGGAGAAGGTCCCAAGGGTTGGGCTGTTCGCCCATTAAAGTGGTACGTGAGCTGGGTTCAGAACGTCGTGAGACAGTTCGGTCCCTATCTGTTATGGGCGTTAGAAATTTGAGAGGATCTGACTTTAGTACGAGAGGACCGAGTTGGACGAACCTCTGGTGAATCTGTTGTCACGCCAGTGGCACTGCAGAGTAGCTATGTTCGGATAAGATAAGCGCTGAAAGCATCTAAGCGCGAAACTTGCCTCAAGATGAGATTTCTTTATAAGGGTCGTAGAAGATTACTACGTTGATAGGCTACAGATGTAAGCATAGCGATATGTGTGTCGAGTAGTACTAATTACCCGTAAACTTACCATTTCTTTTTTCTCTTACTTTCAATTTTTGTCAATTTACATAATGTTCTTATGGCAACTATAGCGTGGGTGTTCACCTCTTCCCATCTCGAACAGAGAAGTTAAGCCCCATTGCGCAGATGATACTTGTGTTAAAACAGGGAAAGTATGTCGTTGCCAAATTTATTTTATCCCGATCCTCTTTGGATCGGGATTTTTTTTTGTCCCACCTTTTTTATCTTCTACTTTTAATTCTACCTTTTTAAACGCATTTTTGTACCCATGCAATTCGATACTCTTATTAAAGCAAATCGTGATAGAAAATTCTTCGCTAATTATAACGAAAATCCTAAAGCCTATGACGAAAATTTAAACGCCTCCGGTCTTCTAGCTTTTCAAAATCGTCTTAACTCTAATTATATTCTGCCTTCTGCAGTTTCTTCAAGTGATTTTTATGGTGAAGAAATCTCCCCTTATCTGCAAACTGGTCTCGGTATCCATTACCCTAAATTGGATGCTAATAGTATCATTAATAACGCTGTTCAGGCTTTTGATCAATGGCGCAAACTTTCTCCTAACCAACGTTACGATATTTTATTCGATTCGCTCGAACAAGTTAGTAAACGTTTCTTTGAATTAGCTTACGCTACTATGCATACTACTGGTCAATCGTTTCTTATGAGCTTTCAAGCCTCTGGTCCACACGCTTGCGATAGAGCTCTCGAAGTTATGGTGACCGGTATCGAACAACTCTCTTACTTTCCTAATCAAGTCGATTGGGTCAAAAATATGGGTAAATTTGACCTCAGTATTCATAAAAATTATAAACCTATCCCTAAAGGTGTTGGACTTGTTATCGGTTGCTCTACTTTCCCTACTTGGAATACTGTTCCTGGTGTCTATGCTAACTTAATAACCGGAAACTCTGTTGTCATAAAACCGCATCCTAAAGCTGTTTATCCTATCGCTATTTTTGTTGAAGAACTTCAAAATGTGCTCATTAAAAATAATCTGTCGCCTAATATTGTTCAATTAGCTATCGATAGCTCTGCTGAACCTATTACTAAAGTCTTCGCAGAACACGATGCAATTAAATTAATAGATTATACTGGGGGCAATAATTTTGGTGACTATATTGAATCTCTTGGTAAAACTTGCTTTACTGAAAAAGCAGGTATAAATTCTATTATCGTCGATTCTTGCTCTAATTTTAATGCAGCTGCACAAAATATTGCGTTCTCTTTTTCTCTCTACTCCGGTCAAATGTGTACCGCTCCTCAAAATATCTATATTCCTGCCTCTGGTGTCTCTACTCCAGATGGAATAGTTTCTTTTGATGAGGCTGTTCAAGGTATTACCGCAGCCCTAAAAGGTCTTATGGAAAATCCTAAAGCTGCTGCTCCTACTCTTGGCGCCATTCAAAATGATGGTACTATTGCTAGAATTCAAGATAAAATTAACCAACATCAAGCTCAAACTATTCAATTAGATGTTAAAGTAGAAAATGCGGAGTTTAATACGGCTCGACTTAAAGTGCCTAGCATTATAGTAACGGATGCCGCTGACTCTAAAACATATTTACAAGAGTGCTTCGGACCGCTCGTATTTATTGTTAAAACTTCAAACTTCGACGAATCACTTAAAATCGTAAAGGATTCAGCTCGTAATCACGGTGCTATTACCTGTCTCGCTTATTCTACTGATAAAGATAAAATGGCTTTGATTGAGGACGAAATGAATAGCGTATTTACACCTGTTTCTTTCAATTTTACTGGTGCTGCTTTTGTTAATCAACATGCCGCATTTAGTGATCTGCACGTTAGTGGCGGTAATCCTTCAGGGAATGCTTCTTTCACAAATGCCGACTTTATAAATAAACGCTATATCTGGATAGGAAATAGATATATGTTGTAACGAGTGTTATAATTAGATTTGCTGCATGAATAAATTTTTTATCGTTTTAGCTGCAGCAGGTTTTATGACTGCTTGCAACAATCCTCAAGCAACTGAAACAGCAGCAACACAAGAGGTTGCTCAAGATTCTACTGGCGCAAACTATGTTGTAGATGCAACTAGTTCTATTTTAAATTGGGAAGCTACTAAGAAAGTTGGTGCTCACAATGGTACTGTTAATGTCAATTCTGGAAATTTTAATATTAAAGATGGTAACATCGTATCGGGTGGTTTTTCTATCGATATGATGACTATAAAAAATTCTGATATCACCGATGCAGAAATGAATGGTAAATTGGTTGGTCATTTAAAAAGCCCTGATTTCTTTAATGTTGAAGGCTTTCCTACTGGTAAATTTGAAATTACTAGTTCTGAAGTGCTAAGTAATGACCCTGCTGGTTTTACTCATAAAATTTCTGGTAACCTTACTATAAAAGATTCTTCTCATAACGTTTCTTTCCCTGTGAAAGTGGCTATTAATGGAGATAATCTTGATGCAACAGGTGAAGTAGTAATCAATCGCCTACAATGGGGTATTGTTTACAATTCAGTTTCTGTTTCTCCTGCCGATTTGTTGAAAAAGCTTGGCGACAATGCAATCAATGATGAGGTGAAAATTAACGTAACTCTTAAAGCGAAAAAAGGGTAATTAATATCATTTTTTGAATTTTAAAGCCCCTTCTTTTTATGGAGGGGCTTTTTTTATGCCCTCTGAATTGATTGTAAGTTATTTTTGATGACAGTCTCTTTTGTATTAATTTTGACCATTGATTAACCCTGTTTTGGCTTGATTTATGATTTTCAATGCGCTATTAGTGTTTAATTAACGATTCCATCAATAAAATGAATCTATCTGTCAACAACGAAAATAAAAAAAATGTTATCGCCGAAAGAATTGTCGATGAGGGTATACCGCTCAACTTGTGCAATTTATTCGTTTCTGTTATAGATGAGTTCAAAGTGTTCTCTCTATATTCGGCCCTCAGTAAAACTTTTGTTGGATATAAAGTTGTTTTAAATGAAGACGAATATATTGATCCTATTTTAAATCAAACTTATAATGCAATTTATTCTATTACGTCTAATCCTGATTTTGAGATTGTTCCTAAGGGTTTCGTGTCTGGTAAGTCTCCAGAAATAGACGCTAATTTTAATGTAGATACAACCGCAATTACTAATGAAATCCATTTAGCCTATGGTCTTGGAAAACTCGCTCAAAGCTCTGAAAACGCTAAGATTTGGATTTTTACTCATGCCCAAATTCTAAGCATTTTTATTGCCAATCATAAACAATTGGTTTTTGCAAATTCATTCAATTATAATGATCAAACTGAAATACTGTATTTTATAATAAATGCACTTTCGATTGCTCAAATAAATCAAAATGAAGCAGATTTATTCATCGACTATAGCGCCTCTAAAAAATTTGGTTTAATCGAATTCTTAGAGCCTTATTTTAAATCTGTGTCTAAACTTTCGGTTCCTTTCGAGAATCCAGACCCTGAAATTGAAAATCTGCCATATTTATTATCTATTAATCATATGGTCTCTTTATGCGTGTAATCCACGGAAAATATCAGGGATATAGATTCCCTGCCTATCGGGGTTCTAATACTCGACCAACTACCGACCTGGTAAAAGAAAGTCTTTTTAATACACTCGCCGCTCTTATTGATTTTGATGGTATTCGTGTTTTGGATGTCTTTGCTGGTACCGGAAATATTGGAATCGAATTTCTGTCAAGAGGTGCAGCCGAATTATATAGTGTCGATTTAAATGAAAAGAATGTCCTTTATATGAAGGATGTTAAAACTCAACTCTCTATTAATAATTGGAAAGTTCTAAAGCAAGATGCAATCAAATTTGCATTACATAATCAAATTTCTTTTGACCTGATTTTTGCAGATCCACCTTATGATTTGCCTAATCTTCACGAATTTGTTAATCAGATTCTAAAAGCAGAATGGTTTAAATCAAATTCGAATGCTTTGTTTGTTCTCGAACATGCCGATCGTTTGGTATTTAATAACAAAAGTGTAATTTTGAAAAAGCAATATGGTAATACTTCTTTCACCGTATTTAAAAGTAATGCTGAATAAAAAACAATGGAAAGAATAGCTCTATTCCCAGGTTCCTTTGACCCCATTACTAGGGGACATCATGAAATTATTAACAAAGGTCTTGGTTTATTCGACAAGATTGTTGTTGGTGTAGGGATTAATGCGGGGAAAAAAACTTTGTTCTCTGTCGAAGATAGATTGCGAATTATTACCGAACTTTTTGAACATGAACCAAGAATTTCAGTTTTACCATACCAAACTTTAACTGTTAAATTTTGTAAAGAAATTGGCGCTAATTTTATTCTTAGAGGGCTTCGTTCTGGTCTCGATTTCGAATATGAACAAAGTATCGCTTTTGCTAACAAAGAATTAGATGAATCTATTGAGACAGTTTTTTTGCTCTCTAGTCCTTCCTATTCTAATATTAGTAGCACCATTGTTAGAGACATTATTGTCAATAATGGGGATTATTCTAAATTCGTTCCTAAAGGATTTAAGATTTAATAAATTTCTGAATAATTGCATCTATATAGCTTGATTCAGGCTTCTCTTGATGCTTATAGCTGTTATGTAAATTCATTAAAACTCTTAATGCTATATCAGAATTACTACATGGATTAATATACTCAGGCTTTTCCTCTAATTCCATTTCCATCATAATGCCGCGTAATTGTTCTAGATTAAAAACACCACCTCCATTATACGCATTGATGTAAAATTTTATTTCTCCTTCTGCTTTATGTCCAATGTCTTGTAAATCATTGAAGTTCTCTAAATTTCCAGTTTCTTCATCTTCAATATATGCCATTATAAAATGTTTCGGCAGATTAATGCCATACACCGGAACATTTAATCTCTGTGCAACTAATATGTAAATAATAGAAAGTGAAATTGGATTGCCTTTCTTGCTTTCAAGAACCTTGTTAATGAAACTATTATCATGATGCATAAAATTAGTTTCATCACCTCTAAAGCCATGTAATTGGAATAAAATGTAGTTGAGGATTTTTACTTTTTCAAATGAGGTTAAATCATAATGGAACTCTAACCAAGCATCTAATCGCAAAGTCTCTAACTTTTCATGTAAGTCTTCTTCTGTAATTTCGGGGTATCTCAATTGACATATTAAGGCCATCGCACTTAATAGTTTTTTACCACCATCATTTTTCCATTTTAGCAACTGATTGCCAATGTGTTCATGTCGAACTTTGTCTATACAAGCTTCTAAACGCTCGTGTTGTTCTGCTGTTTCTGTTCCTTGTTCAAGGTAATCATACAAAACATGAATATGCTCAAATTCAATATTGGTTAATTCATTAAATGCACTTTCCCAAACAGCTTTATCAGGATCGTCTAATAAAGAAATTAATGCGATTATTTTTCCAGACTCAATCATTAAAAATGCTCAAATCATTTTTTCGTTTTGCTTTTCGCTTTTGCTTTAGCTTTAGCCTTTGCCTTAGGAGCAGCACTATTTGTTTTGCCTTTTTTTTCTTTAACTCCACCTTGCTTTTCAATAAGATCCATTATTTGAGCAAATGTTAAACTAGTCGCCTCTACATCTTTTGGAATCTTAAAATTGTTGCGCTTGTAGGCAATGTATGGCCCCCATCTACCTTTTAATATTTCGAGGTCTTCGTCTTCCGAAAATTTCTTAATAAGCTTTTCTTTTTCAGCCTGTATTTTAGCCTCAATTAAAATAATAGAATCTTCTAAATTAATTTCAAAGACGTCTTTATCTTTTGGAATAGAAGCAAAGACACTTCCAAATTTTATATATGGTCCAAAACGACCTATAGCTGCTGTAACCTTTTCGCCTTTGTATTCGCCAATAAATCGAGGTAATTTAAATAACTCTAATGCTTGCTCGAGTGTAATGGTTTCAATAGTCTGACCACTTCTTAAACTTGCAAACTTCTTGTCTTCATCATCCGAATTTCCTATTTGAACTAATGGTCCATAACGCCCAATTCTTCCACTTACTGTTTTGCCTGTTGCTGGGTCTATTCCTATTGTTCGTTCTCCTGAAACTCTTTCTGCTGTTGCTAATGTTGTGTCAACATCTTTATGGAATGGTTTATAAAAACCATCAATCATTTTATTCCAACCAATTAAACCTTGTGCTATTTCGTCAAATTCTTTTTCAACTGCAGCTGTAAAGCCATAATCCATAATCTGTTCGAAATGTTCACTTAAAAAATCTGTTACTAAGGTGCCAATATCTGTAGGAAATAATTTGTTTTTCTCTACCCCAGTTCGTTCACTAGCCGTCTTAACTGTAATCTTGCCATTTTTAAGTGTGCCTGTTTGAAATTCACGTGTGCTACCTTCACGATTATCTTTTAATACATATCCTCTTTTTTGAATTGTAGAAATAGTTGGTGCATATGTAGAAGGTCGTCCTATGCCAAGTTCTTCTAGTTTTTTTACTAAACTTGCTTCTGTATACCTTGGAGCTGCTCTTGAGAATTTTTGCTCTGAGGTCATGTGATTTAAATTTAATTTCTCACCGACACTCATTGGTGGCAAAATACCTGCATTTGCTTCATCATCTTCATCGTCATCACTGCTTTCTAAGTATACCTTTAAAAAACCATCAAACTGAATGATTTCACCTTCAGCTTTTAATGTTCTATTATTCTTACTTACTTTTATATCTACAATGGTACGCTCTAATTCCGCATGTGCCATCTGTGAAGCAATCGATCTTTTCCAAATTAAATCATAAAGTTTTAATTCTTGAGCATCGGAACCTGCTGTATGGTTTTCAAAATAAGTTGGACGAATAGCTTCGTGAGCTTCTTGAGCACTACTGTTTTTTGTCGAATAATTTCTTGGGAAACTATATTCTTTTCCATAAGCTCTCGTTATTTCAGCTGCGGCACCTCGTATAGCTGTTTCAGATAGATTAACGCTATCTGTTCTCATATAAGTAATATGTCCAGCTTCATAAAGTTTTTGAGCTAATAGCATTGTTTTAGCTACCGGATATCCCAATTTTCTACTGGCCTCTTGCTGCAATGTACTAGTTGTAAAAGGAGCCGCGGCTTTTCTTTGAGCTGGTTTTACTTCTATATTACTTACATTAAATTGACTTTCTAAAGCATCATTTAAAAAAGATAAAGCTTCATTTTCAGTTGCAAATCTTTGAGGTAACTCGGCTTTAATCGTTTTAGATTGTCCTTCTTTGGTAAATTCAGCTGTGATTTTAAAGTCGCTTTGACTGTTAAAATTATTGACTTCTCGCTCTCTCTCAACAATAAGTCGCACTGCAACCGATTGCACTCTACCTGCCGATAATGATGGTTTTACTTTTTTCCAAAGAATAGGGGAGAGCTCAAATCCAACAAGTCGGTCAAGTATTCTTCTCGCTTGCTGTGCATCAACTAAAGCTTTATCGATTTTTCGAGGGTTTTTTATTGCGTGTTCTATTGCAGGTTTTGTGATTTCGTGAAAGACTATTCGCTTGGTATTGTCTTCTTTTAATCCTAAAACCTCAAATAAATGCCATGAAATAGCTTCTCCTTCGCGGTCCTCATCCGAGGCTAACCACACTGTTTCACTTTCCTTGGCTAACTTTTTGAGTTCTGCTACAACTTTCGTTTTGTCAGGAGATACAATGTAATTGGGCTTATAGCCGTTTTTTATATCAATTGCATTATCGCCCTTATCTAGATCGCGTATATGGCCAAAACTGGATCTAACCGTATAATCTTTCCCTAGAAACTTCTCTATTGTCTTTGCTTTAGCAGGTGACTCTACAATTACTAGATTTTTCGTCATCAGATAATATTATCAATCTGCAAATATTACCTTTTTATTATAAATTTGGTTATTAGATTTTATTTTTAATATGTAAATTCCTGATGTAACCGCTATTTCTCTATTCCAAACAAGATGAATTACTCCATTTTGATCTGTTTCTTGCAAAATTGTACAAATTCTCTTTCCATCAATGTTTTCAAGCCATACCTCTGTACTTCCATCGCTGTTGATATAGTCTATATTTAATAAATTCTCTGTTGGATTTGGATAAACATTTAAATTTATATCTTTTTCTACAGGTGTAATACTTGTAGTGTATTGACCAATATTTATAGCATCTAAGTAGATTGAATTGCCTTGATTACCCGTAATTTCTATCATAAATGAGATATTGCTGTCATTTTCAAATGAACCCAAACTAAAACTTACGAGTTTCCATTGAGAATTTGATGTTGGTGCAAAACCATTTGATACTGCTGACGTGTATGAAATAAAGGTAGAGTTTCTATATAAAAATTGTGTCCAATTATTTTCGCAACCTCTAGAATAGTAAAATCTAAGTTCTTCGGTAGAAATAGGATTAGATGATTTTCTTTGAGTAGCTACCATTAATGATAATTTTGGACTTTTTCCTATTAGGCTGCGCATATCAACCGCTGGTGTGGTTAGTTGGAATCTTTGTCCCATAGGCACAGAAGTGCTAATAGGAGCCTTTAAACAAGCATTATTTCTATATGCAGTCACGGTGGTGTCTCTTACGAATTTAAATGTGCCTGCATCTAAAATATTCCATCCCGTGGCAATATTCCATGTGCTGCTTTCGAAATCTTGATAAACGGTTGGTTTATCGATAGCTACTCTTGGTTTTACTGTTATATATTCATCCACCGCTAAGGTATTGTTACCATTGCCATTACTAACCATTAAAGTGACTTTATATTTTCCAGGTACACTATAAGTAACAATAGGTGTGTCTTTATTTGTACTGGTAATATTGGCACCTTGGAAGGTCCATTGTTTAGATGTTACTAAAGCTTTACAAGAAATATCGTAATAAGATACAGGCTCTCCTACACAAACTTCTCTTGAATTACTTGAAAAGAAAGCTATTGGTGCTGTATTGCTCATGTTTATTCCTGTAGCAATCAAGTTATTATTTGAAACCAACGAAATCCTAAAGGTATAATTCGTTAATGTCGAGTGCATAATACTTTTTTGATTTAAGGTAAACATGGCTTGACATGTACCAGATGAATAATCCATATAATTTTCCCATTGATCTATTAGGTCTGGAAAATCTGTATTACATGAATTGTTATTGGCCGGGCAGGTGGCATTTGTAAATGTTCCAGCTACTGGTGGAGTGTCAGCACATCGGTCTCCAGAGTTTGAACCTGTTCCTGAACAACCATCTTCAAATGTATGCAACAAACCAAGGTAATGTCCTATTTCGTGGGTCAATGTTCTTCCTGCTCCAGATACAACAGCTGTTCCGATGGTCCCAACATAATCAGAACGCATGACTATACCATCCATATTGCCTAAACCTGCTTGTACAGAGGCTGGTAAATAAGCGTATCCTAAAGTCATTCCTCCTGAACCACTCTGATCTTTAATTGAACTCACGGTCCAAATATTTAAATATTTTCTATTGTCCCAACGTGCTCCAGTAATCGATTTTACGTT
>JADLHV010000126.1 GCA_020848595.1 Bacteroidia bacterium | reverse complement strand
TGGTTTTGTAATTCCCGAAATTGGCCTTTTAGCTCAAAAAGTTTCTAATGATTCTATCGTTATTGCTCAACGTGCCTCCTCATGGGGCTGGAGTACTTGGAAATCTAGATGGAATAAGGCGGTTTGGGATTCGAATTATATCTTCGAGAATTTTAAAGCGAATCATGCTTTATATAATAAAACCAGTGGCGATAAATTAAGAATGCTTGTAAGGGAATTGGGCGGTAGAAATAGTTCTTGGGCTATTATTTGGGATTATAATCACTTTATGAATCACGCTTATTGCATCTACCCAACTCACTCTCTTATTAGAAATATCGGTCTGGATAATTCTGGAACACATTCTAAACCTCTTAAATATTATGAAGTAGATGAATTTAGTGGGAAAGAAATTCGTTTACCTTCGGTTCTATTACCTAATACCAAAATCGATGCTTTGTTTTCTAAAATTAATAGAAAACCGCATCGCTGGCTGCTCGATAAATTTAAATTATGGCGATTATTTTCAAATTTTAATAAAAATTAGTAATATCGTATATTATAGATGATTGGCAAATACTACTTTTTTCTCTTTTTGATGTCTTGTTTTGCTATAGCATGTAATTCAAGTAATAAGTCTGAGCAATCGGATGTTAACGATTCTACTCAGCAAGTCGTAACAAATCAAAATAGTTATTCTTGTTCTGTGTTTCGTAATGTAGATAGCAGCTTTGGTTATTCTATTTTATCGAATGGAAAATCAATTATTAAACAAGACTATATGCCTGCATATTCTGGAAATCGTGGATTTAAAGATAGTATCTCTGCACAAATAATTGCAAATTTTGTGATCAGTAAACTCAATCTTCAACAATTTCCCCCTTCTGTTTCTAAAAATGAATTGGATTCTTTATTAAAATTAAATATTAACTGATATGAAAAAATTATTTTCCTTATGCTTTGGTTTGCTGCTTTTAAATGCAAATGCTCAAATTGGTAATTGGACTCAAAAAGCAGATTTACCCTTTATTCGTAAAACTAATACAGCTTTTTCTTTAGAAGGTAAAGGCTACACTTGTGGTGGTGTTGATGTTAGTACCGATTATCGCGATCTTTGGCAGTATGACCCAATTTCTAATACTTGGTCGCAAAAAGCCGATATGCCCGGACTTGGTCGTCGCGAATTAAGCAGTTTTGTTATTGATAGTTTCGCTTATGTAGGACATGGTAGAAATGTGAGTAATGATATTATTTATAATTCATTTTATAAATATAATCCTAGAACTAATACTTGGAGTTCAATCGCCAATTGCCCTGTTCAGCGTTATACTAGTACAGGTTTTTCTATAGATTCTATTGGTTACGTTACTTGTGGAATTTTACCAGGTGTTGCTCGATACAAAGATTTATATGCCTATAATCCGAGAACTAATTCTTGGTCGCAAAAAGCTAGTTTGCCTAGTAATGCCCTTAATCGTTCTTATGCTTGTGTGGTGACGGTTAATCATATGGCTTATTTAATGGGTGGATTTGAAGGTAACCACATGAAAGATTTTTACCAGTACAACCCAAGCTCAAACTCATGGACGCAAAAAGCAGATTTTGCTGGTGGTAAACGAAATGCTGCAACTGGTTTTGCAATCGGAGATTATGTCATTATGGGTATCGGTAGAGATTCGTCTACTTCAACTTATCACGATTTTTATTATTATGATATCAATAATAATTCCTGGACTCAAATGAAAGATTATCCAGATAATAATTCTGCAGGTGGAGCTGCTTTTGTTATTAATAGAACTGCTTATGTGGTAGGAGGAAATCTCATCAACGGTAATGCTTCTAAATCGGTGTACTCATTTACTGCGTGGGAACTGACAAGTGTTAAGGATATTAATCAAAACATTGCCTATGTCTTATACAAACCTTATAACCAAAATGCTCTAATTTTTAATGGTATGAATTCGGCTGATTATACCTATAAAATTTATAATATTAAAGGACAATTAATGCAATCGGGAAGTTTTCATCAATCATTAGAAAATACTACTATTTCAACTAATGATTTAAATACCGGTATTTACCTTGTAGAAGTGCAATCTTCAGGCAAATCTTGGACTTTAAAATTCTTTAATGAGTAGGATTTAAAAAGGCTGTAAGCTTTGTAAGAAATTCACTTGGATTGTCGGCATGCACCCAATGGCCAGCATTTGAAACTATATTAAATTGAGCTTTTGCAAAATGCTCTAATATATATGGCTTGTCGCTTTCAATTAAATAATGTGATTTTTCGCCTGTTATAAATAGGGCAGGACCTTCGTAAACTGAATGCAAGGGCAAATGTCCTATAATTTCATTGTAAGCTAATTTTAAAGCAGGAATATTGCTTTTTACTTCAAATCCACCTGATTCTAATCTATCTACATTCTTAGCTAAAAAGAGTCGAACACCTATATTGCTTTCATAGCCGAGTAAGGCTTCATCTATTTCCTTACGACTGTTTAAATTATTCCATTGAATTTCTTCAAAAGCATTAAAATAAGTGGTATGACTTGGTTTGTATGCTTTTGGAGCAATGTCTACGACAATTAAATGATCTACTCTTTCTGGATACATATCCGCTAATAGCATAGCCGTTTTGCCGCCCATACTATGTCCCATTAAAATGAATTTGTCTATGTTTAAATCGTTAGCTAATTCGATAATGTCTTCAACCATAACATTAAAGCCCATCTCCATACTATGTGGCGATTTACCATGATTGCGCGCATCTATAGAATAAACTGTATAAGAAGTACTTAATAACTTTGCAATATTATGCCAGTTATCGAGCATCCCAAAAATACCATGAAGTATAAATAAGGCTGGTTTAGAATCGCCGTATTGCTTGTAGAATAATTTCAATTCTTATAGAGCGAAAGAGTCGTCAAGTATGGCTTTTTGTTCTTTATCGTGGGTCTTTTTAAAGCCGGTAGCTGGACTCGCAGAGCTCTTTCTTCCTATATACCTTACTGTAAATGGTAACTCATAGCGACTAAGGTGCATCCAAGTGCCCATGTTACGAGGTTCTTCTTGTACCCAACAAAATTCAGCTTTTTTATACTGTTCGAATATTTCTGCTAATTCTTTTTCAGGTAATGGGAATAATTGTTCAACCCTAATAATAGCAATATCTTTGCGCTTTTCTTCTTGCTGGCGCTCTAATAGTTCATAATATATTTTACCACTGCAAAGTAATACACGCTTTACCTTTTTTGCATCGGCATAATTATCGCGATATATTTCTTGGAATCCTCCTTTTGTAAAATCGTCTATTCCACTCACACAACTTGGATGACGCAATAAACTTTTTGGCGTCATTACGGCTAATGGTATTCTGTAATTGCGTTTTAATTGTCTTCTTAATGCATGGTATAAATTAGCTGGTGTAGTACAATTTACAACCTGCATATTATAGTTAGAACTCAATTGTAAAAATCGCTCTAATCGGGCCTAAGAGTGCTCCGGACCTTGACCTTCGTATCCATGAGGTAAAAGCATTACCAAGCCACTATATTGACCCCATTTGGTGCCTGCACTAGCTATAAATTGGTCTATCATTATCTGAGCACCATTAGCAAAATCGCCAAATTGTGCCTCCCATAATACTAAATCATTGGGAGCGCATGTGCTATAACCATACTCGAATCCTAATTCTGCATATTCACTTAATAATGAATTATACACGTTGAAACTTCCTTGTTTATCAGAAATATGCTGTAACGGCGTATATTCGGCTTCCGAATCTTCTTTTTTCAATAGCGCATGTCTATGACTAAATGTGCCTCTTTCAACATCTTGTCCCGCTAATCTAACCGAATGCCCTTCATCTACTAATGTGGCATATGCCATCAATTCACCCATTGCCCAATCAAATTGATTGCTCTCTAACATCTTCAATCGTCCAGCATACAATTGTTGCACTTTCTTAATTGGCATGTTGTTCTCTGGAATCTCATTGATTTTTTGAGCTAACTCTTTCCATCGCTTGGAATCAAATTTAGTGTCTGATGGAATTTCGAAATCCGACTCTTTTGGAAAATGAAAGTCTTTCCATAAATCGTCAATTTTTAATTTAGATTCTGGCGCTTTGTTTTGCTTTACATCATCTAAAGTGACTTGTAAAAGTTGCTTAAACTTATCTTCCATTTCTCTCGCTAATTCTGCATCAATCTCTCCTCTCGAAATTAGCTTTTCTTTATAGATTTCTCTCGGATTTAAATGGCTCGATATAATCTTATAAAGCAATGGTTGTGTAAATCTTGGTTCGTCGCCCTCATTATGTCCGTATTTTCGGTATCCTAATAAGTCTATGAATATATCGCTATTAAACTTATTGCGAAATGCCATCGCTATTTTAATCGTATGCACTACCGCCTCAACATCATCTCCATTGACATGAAATACTGGACAATTAGTGGTTTTCGCTACATCGGTGCAATAAATACTTGTGCGACTATCGGTATAATTAGTGGTAAACCCAATTTGATTGTTTGTAACAATATGAATGGTTCCTCCAATTCTATTGGCTTCTAATCCGCTCATTTGCACAACTTCATACACTATGCCTTGACCAGCAATTGCGGCATCTCCATGAATTAATATCGGACAAATTTTATTGATATCACTCTTGTACTCATGGTCGAGTTTAGAACGCACCATACCTTTTACAACAGGATTGACAGCCTCTAAATGAGAAGGATTTGGCGCTAATTTCAAACGCACATCTTTTCCGTTGGGCGTTTTAACTGCTGTGCTATAGCCTAAATGGTATTTTACATCTCCTTCAAATTGATCGTCCTGAAACACCTTGCCTTCAAATTCTGAAAATATATCTGAATAGGTTTTATTGAAAATATTTGCTAAAACATTCAATCTGCCACGATGAGCCATGCCCATTACAAACTCGTGTACGCCTAATTCTGCTCCATAATGTATGACACTATCTAATGCGGGTATCAAACATTCTAAGCCTTCTAGTGAAAAACGCTTTTGACCAATAAATTTAGTGTGTAAAAAGTTCTCAAATGCTGTCGCTTGATTCAATTTGTTTAAACATTGACGTTTCTCATCAATGGTTAAATTAGGCTGATTGCGAGTGGTTTCCATTAAATTGCGTAACCATTCTATTTTTATTGGATCACCAATATGCAAATATTCTGCTCCTATGCTTTCGCAATAGGTGCTCTTTAAATGTGCAACAATGTCTTTCAGTTTTGCCGAACCTAATCCAAGTTCATGGCCTGCATTAAATGTCTTGTCTAAATCCGCATCGCTTAAACCAAAATTACTAAGGTCTAAAGTTGGTAAATATTGTCGTCTTTCTCTAACAGGATTTGTTTTTGTAAATAAATGACCTCTTGTTCTATAACTATTGATTAAGTTAAGGACATTGATTTCTTTTAATGCATCTTCACTAACAACGCCCGAACCTGGCATATTCTTTTCTGAACCGAAGTCAAATCCTTCGAAGAATTTTTGCCAACCGAAATCCACCGATGTCTTGTCGCTCTGATACTGTTTGTAGAGGTCGTCAATATAATTGACATCTGCGTTGCTTATATAAGAATTTGGAAGCATAAATCAAATTTTCTGCAAAATTAATGATTTTTTAACTCCATTCATAGCACCATTTAAAGGATTTTTATAGGCTATTTTAAAACTATTATTACAAATTAGCTTTGTTTTTTTAGGTCGAATGGCCTATTTTTTTCGGTCTATAACAAAATGTAACATGTCCATTAAGCTCTTTCTTGAAGGGTTTTCTGGCATTGTTAGTAGAATTTCTTCTGCCTTTTTTTTATAAATTTCCATCTGCTGATGGGCATATTCAAATCCGCCTTTTGATAATACAAATTGTATAACTTCGTCTACAGCCTTGCGCTTATCGCCTTTGTTCTTAATTAAATTAATGATATGGCTTCTTTCTGATTTCTCCGAATGATTCAAGGCATAAATCAATGGCAAGGTCATTTTCTTCTCTTTTATATCAAGTCCAGTTGGCTTCCCAACATTATTATCGCCATAATCAAATAGGTCGTCTTTTATTTGAAACGCTATGCCGGTATACTCTCCAAATTGCCTCATTTGTTCGATAGTTGCCTTATCGGCATTTACAGCAGCTGCACCTATAGCGCAACAACTTGCAATTAATGAAGCCGTCTTTTTTGTAATAATATCGTAATAAACTTCTTCTGTGATATCTAATCGGCGTGCTTTTTCTATTTGTAATAACTCGCCTTCGGACATTTTTTTAACACTTTCGCTTACTATTTTTAATAAATCAAAATCATCATTGTCAATAGATAGTAAAAGGCCTTTTGCTAGCAAAAAATCGCCAACTAATACGGCAATCTTGTTTTTCCATAGAGCATTTATACTAAAAAATCCTCTGCGCATATCACTGCCGTCTACAACATCATCGTGTACCAAAGTGGCGGTATGTAATAATTCTATTAAACTGGCGCCTCGATATGATCTTTCGTTTATATCTCCATGTAATTTTGAACAAAAAAGGACAAACATCGGTCTTATTTGCTTCCCTTTGCGCTTTACAATATAGGTCATTATTGTATTTAACAAGGGCACATTCGTTTTCATGCTCTGGCTAAATGTCTTCTCAAACGACTCTAGTTCCTTGTCTATCGGTGCTTTGATATGGTCTATAGAAATGCCCAATCAGGTAATTTTTATAATTTGCAAATTAAACAATAATATTTTGAGTTATTTTTGCGCTTTCAAAAAAATATTCTAATAATGCAAACAGTAAACGATTTTAACTTCAAAGATGAGAAAGTTCTAGTAAGGGTAGATTTTAATGTGCCGCTTGATGCCGATTTCGCTATCACCGATGATTCGCGTATAGCTGCCGCTGTGCCAACATTGAAAAAAATCTTGTCTGATGGTGGTTCTTGTATTCTTATGAGTCATCTTGGTCGACCTAAGGAAGGCCCTACAAATAAATACTCTTTGAAGCATATCGTAGACCGTGTTGCTCTTCTAACTGGAGCGAAAGTGTTGTTTGCTGATGATTGTATTGGTCAAGATGCTATTAATATAGCTGCTTCTCTTAATCCTGGTGAAATTTTATTACTAGAAAATCTTCGTTTTTATAAAGAAGAAGAGAAAGGGGATCTTGCTTTTGCTGAAAAATTATCTAAATTGGGTACTTTTTATGTCAATGATGCTTTCGGTACTGCTCATAGAGCACATGCATCTACGGCTGTAATGGCTCAATTTTTTAACGGAAAAAAATGCTTCGGGTTTGTTATGGCTAACGAAATAGCAAATGCTAGAAAGGTGCTCGATCAACCTGCACGTCCTTTTACTGCTATTGTTGGTGGTGCTAAAGTTTCAGATAAATTGCTCATTATTGAGAATTTAATGGGTATTGCCGATAATATTATTATTGGTGGTGGTATGGCTTATACTTTTGCTAAAGCTATAGGCGGAAATATTGGTAAATCTCTCTGTGAAGACGAACGTATGCCTCTTGCTCTTCAATTAATTGAAATGGCTAAGTCTAAAGGGGTTAATCTTCTTTTACCTGAAGATAGTGTGGTGGCTGATAATTTTGCTAATGATGCTCATACTGCTATTGCTTTGAATAATGAAATTGCTGATAATTATATGGGTTTAGATATTGGTCCTAAAGCTTCTGCTTTGTTTTGTGATACTATTCGTCAATCTAAAACGGTCTTGTGGAATGGTCCAATGGGTGTGTTCGAAATGAGTAGTTTTGAGGCGGGTACAAAAGCTGTTGCTCAAGCTGTGGCCGATGTAGCTCAAAATGGTGGATTTAGTTTAATCGGTGGTGGTGATAGCGCAGCAGCTATTCATAAGTTTAACTTGGCTAATCAAGTAAGCTATGTCTCTACTGGCGGGGGTGCTTTACTCGAATATTTTGAAGGAAAAGAATTACCTGGTGTCAAAGCGGTTTTGAATTAGGATTATTTCTGTTTTAAACTTAAGTTTGAATGCTAAATGGAAACTGCGGATATCATACTCAATCACCGTCAAATTAAAAGCAAAATTGTTCGTCTTGCATGGCAGATTTATGAAAATAATATGGATGAATCGGTTTTATGGATTGCGGGTATCGATGAACGTGGAATGCATATAGCCGAAATGATTCAATATGAATTGTCTCTTATTTCTAATCAAGAACTCCGTCTTTTAAATATTGTTATCGACCGGAAAAATTTTGAACCTGCATTTTATTCTGATTTCGAAATAGAAGTGATGAAAGACGCTGTTGTAATAGTAGTAGATGATGTTTTAAATAGTGGTAAAACTATGTTTAGCGCTATGTTGCCACTAATTAGAAGGCAAGTTGTTAAAATTCAAGTGGCAGTACTCGCCTCTAGAAGTCATCGTTTATTCCCTGTAAAAGCCGATTTTGTCGGTATCAGCATGGCCACTACTTTGCAAGAGCACCTCAATTTTGATAATTCAAATCCTGATAACTTAAATTTAACACTTTCTTGATTTTTTAACTTTAAATCGATAGATCACTTGAAAAGTTCGACTCGGATATTACCTCCACGAAAATTAAAACCGTCCTAAAGGCGGTTTTTTTATTTTCGTGCGTCCCATACCGTTCCGCCGCGGCGGATATGATACTCGGACAGCCTATATAAAAAATTAAAATTTCAACAAATTCGACAACTTGGCGTAAGCATTCTCACG
>JADLHV010000125.1 GCA_020848595.1 Bacteroidia bacterium | reverse complement strand
GGAGCAAGAACCGACTCTTTTACATTAGTTCATTCGCAGATTAACTTGCGTGTCAGAGACTTCTCTGCTAAATCACATCAAGGTTTTGTCAATCATACTCTGGTTTTAAAAGTTCCAACTAATACCATTCGATTAGATTTAAAAAAAATGTCGGTCGATTCGGTTTATGTAGGTTCAACGTTTTCTTCCTTTACGCATTTGGGTGAGTCGTTAAATATTCTCTTACCTAAAAGCTACACAATCGGTGACACTTTACAAGTTAGAACCTATTATCAAGGAAATCCAGCTGCGGACCCAAGTGGATGGGGTGGTTTTTATTTTTCTGGAGATAATGCCTTTAATTTAGGAGTCGGTTTCGCTGTTTTTCCCCATTCTTTTGGTCGAGCTTGGATGCCTTGTGTCGATGAGTTTGATATGAAATCAAGCTACGAGTTTTTTATTGAAACGGATACGGACTTCGTTGCAGCTTGTAATGGTTTATTGTTAGATGTCAATTCTACTTCGGAGGCTAAAGTTTGGCATTATCTTGAAACTGTTCCTATGAGCGCCTATTTAGCAGCTATTTCGGTCAGTAGATATCAGATTTTTCAAGATACTTTTTCGGGTATGAATGCTCAATTTCCTGTGCAGATTTTTCATAAAGCTTCCGATTCTTTAAAAGTTAGAAAATCTTTTGCTAATCTTCCTAACGCTATACGTTTCTTCGAAGAGTCTTTTGGTCCTCAACCCTACTCTAAAGTGGGTTATAATTTAGTTCCGTTTTCTTCTGGGGCTATGGAACATGCTGGTAATATTACGTATCCTCTTCCTTATGTAAATGGAAGTACCGATTACGAAACCTTGATGGCCCACGAATTATCTCATCATTGGTGGGGTAATTTAGTAACTTGCAGAGATGCTGGAGATATGTGGTTGAATGAAGGCTGGGCTAGCTATTGCGAACATCTGTTTACTGAAAAACTTTATGGTCGTTTAGCCTATGATGCATCTATTATGCAAAACCATCAATATGTATTGAGATACGCTCATGTGATCGATGCTCAAATATATTCTTTAACTAATATTCCTGAGACTGTAACCTATGGAACGCATGTATATAAGAAAGGGGCCGATGTCGTCCATAGTTTAAGAGGTGTATTAGGCGATAGTTTGTTCTTTAGATTGTGTAAAGTTTATCAAGATAAATACCGCCTATCGAATGCGTCTTCTATTGATATGCAAAAGCTTTTTAGAGATAGTGGAGGTGCCGAAATTGCCTTTAAGTTTTTTGACCATTTTGTGCTAGATAAAGGTTTTCCTCATATTATCATTAGCAAGCAAATACATTCTGGAAACGGGCCTTTTCATATTAAATTATTTACCACACAATCGCCTAGATTTAAAACAACGCCTTATCAATTACTGCCAGTGGAAATTAGGTTTTTTAAAGATAAATCTCATTTTATTGATACAACTATCTTGGTTAATTCTATACTCGATTCTTTTGAGTTTGATTTGCCTTTTAAACCTCTTTATGTTGGTCTAGATAGTAGAGCGCTTTTGAGTGATGCTATTACTGACAAATTTATTAATTTATCGACTATAGGTAACTATACAATTGATGAAGCTTATTGCAAATTAATAGTAAACAAAGTTGTCGATACTTCATTAGTTAGGGTCGAGCATCATTGGGTAGGTCCAGAGCGATTTGTAACGACTTATCCGCGTATGAGTAACTACCGTTATTTAACTATTGATGGTGTTTGGGATGATTCCTTAGATATGGATTTGGAGCTGACTTATGATGGAAGGATGGGGAGTACTAGTGGCAATGTGGGCTATTTAGACCATACCTTAATTTTTAAAACTGAAGATAGTTTATGTGTCATGTACAGAGCGTTTCCTGGCGATTATTGGAGTGTTTGGAATGATTTTGAATTAATTCCAGGTAATAAAAATGACAAGCAAGGTAAATTAATTTTAAAACATGTAAAAAAGGGTGATTATGTGCCAGCAATGAAGGATATTAATTTGGGAATATACACAGAATCTAAAGCCAAGTTATTCGATATTAAACCGAATCCAAGTAGTCAATATTTTACAGTGTATAGAAATTCGCAACAAGAAGGTAAAATGTGCTCGATTCAGGTCATGGATATGAATGGTAATGTTATTCATATAGTGAGATGGGATAAGGCTGTTGATGAGTTAAATATTTCGACTTCAGATTGGCCATCGGGGAATTATATTGTTTGGATAACTTGCGGTAATATTCAAGAATCTATCAAGATTTCGGTTATAAAATAAAAGCGTCCGAGTACTTTATTCTCAGACGCTTTAAATTAAATTTTTCAAGGGCTTAAATTAAAACCCTGAGTTGTAGTTACTAGAATTTCAATTATTGTTGTTCTTGTTGTGGTTCATCTGGCGAATTATATAATTCGGCATCTTCTTTTGCAGTCTGCTCATTTTTACGTCCAACAAACCATAGTATACCACCAACAACTGTTAGAATTAATTTGATAGCCCATGCAGCGCCATCTCCCCATGTGTATATCCATCCTAATATTCTAGGTACACGATCAAGAAAACCAAAACCAATAGCAGCTAATCCTAAGATTGCCATAAAACTACCAATACTTTTCATAAATTATTAAATGATTATTTAAGCAAATCTATAAGATTTATTGTCAAAAACAAATAAGCTTAGAATTATTTTATTGAAGCCTATGCTCGTAATCGAATGTCGAAATTACAAATACGCTCAAATTATGACCTTAATAATATAAAGTAATTTTAAATAAAAAAGCATGCGCAATCAATCATTACGCATGCTTCTTGATAGTAGAGGATTACTTTATTAAATCCTGTAAAAGATTAATTATCAAAAGGTAAAAACCCATATTGTCTGGATAATCGAAGCATCTGATCGCTATGAGATTCAGTATAATCGATCTTAATATCTATGATTTTTCCATTATCCATAATTGGGGTTAATCTTGGTTGTATAAAGCCTCTATAAGCTGCAATGTCTAGAGCCTTAGTACGTTTAAGAACTTCGGTATGAATGTTTGCGTCAACTTTAACACCGTAAGTTTCAACTAATTTTTTTCCTTCTGCTTCATTTCCAGTCGACTTAATAGTTTGAATTATATTCAATAGTTTTCCAAATAATTGGCGAAGTTTTTCATAATCATTGATTACAAAATAGGTTTTACCGTCTCTAATTTTTTTCTCAATAACGTTTTCGTTTTTACCCATTTCATAAACCCATTTAGCTATCATTTGACGATTGCGCATATGGTCTTCTTCAATACTTTCTCCAGGTTGTAATCTTCTCAATTGCACCATTAAGCCATTTCGAATATAATCATCGTATTCTGCTCTACCTACTTCAAGACTAGTAATAAGACCAATATCAATCATTTTCTTATCCATTAAATAGTATAAAGCAACTAAGTCGGCTCTAGCTTCTTCTAATGTCGAGCCGTAAGCGCCTAAATTGTCTTTAGTAACACCTTTATTCATTTGACCACTAGCATGTCCAATAACTTCATGCAATGCAGTGTGCAATTTAGAAGCTAGTTCACCATAAGTTTTACTTCGATTGAGTTGTACACTGTCCCAACAAAATTCAGCTAACATACCACCTGAATTAGCTTTATTGTAAGCATTCACAATATTGCCCAAACTAACAGATTTTGAACCATGTTTTTCACGTATCCATTCG
>JADLHV010000124.1 GCA_020848595.1 Bacteroidia bacterium | reverse complement strand
CTTGGATTAGAGTTAGGATTTTTTTTCTAGAAAGAAGCATAGTTAAAGAAGGCCAATTGTCTTCGAAATTCAATGAAAATAGCATTAGCCCAACTTAACTATATTATTGCCGATTTTAAAGGCAATTCGGAAAAGATTATATTAAAAATTGAAGAAGCAAAAAGCCAAGGTGCAGATTTAATCGTATTTAGTGAACTCGCCATATCTGGCTATCCACCGGATGATTTATTAGACTACCCTCATTTTATTGAATCGTGTTCAAATGCCTTATCAGATGTTGCAAAATCTGCTGTAGGGATATCGGCAATAGTTGGATGTCCATTAGAAAATCCAGAACAAGTTGGTAGAAGATTATACAATGCAGCCTGTTTATTAGAAGATGGAATAGTCAAAGATGTTGTCTATAAAACATTATTGCCAACTTACGATGTATTTAATGAATCTAGGTACTTTGAAGTAAATGACCAATTTAGGACAATCTCAATACAAGGTGTAAAAACGGCAATAACTATTTGTGAAGACTTATGGCATGAAATGGATAGATTTGACTATCAAGACAATCCGATAGCCGAATTATGCAAAGAATCTCCAAGTTTATCAATAAATATTTCGGCATCACCATTTAATCGTGATAAAATTGATGAACGATTAAAAGTCTTACAAAGACAGAGTAAATATTCGAAAACCCCGTTGATTTATGTCAATCAAGTTGGTGCACATACCGATTTAATATTTGACGGTAATTCGAGAGTACTAGATTCAGATGGAGATACCATATTAAAATTATCAGAATTTAAAGAAGAGTTAGCCTATATAGATTTAGAGGATAGCCAATCGTTTATTAAGAAAGAGGAACAAGAAGAAGATGATTTAAACATATTACATCGTGCATTAGTTTTTGGATTAAAAGATTATTTTAATAAGATGGGCTTTAAAAAAGCAATATTAGGTTCATCAGGAGGTATAGATTCGGCAGTAGTGCAAGCATTAGCAGTAGAAGCACTGGGAAAAGAGAATGTTTTAGCAGTAATGTTACCATCTCAATTTAGTTCAGAAGGAAGTGTTATAGATGCGGTAGAATTATCCAAAAATTTGGGCAATCCTTATGAAATAATTCCCATAGAGACCGCCTATAAATCATTCGAAAGTGGTTTATCTAATTTGTTCGATGGGTTGTCATTTAATGTAGCAGAAGAGAATATACAAGCAAGAAGTAGAGCCGTATATTTGATGGCAATTAGCAATAAATTAGGTTATATTTTATTAAACACGAGCAATAAGAGTGAGATGTCGGTTGGATATTCTACTTTATATGGCGATATGTGTGGCAGTATAAGTGTTATTGGCGATGTATTAAAAACTGATGTTTACAATTTAGCAAGACAGATTAACAAAGAACAAGAATTGATTCCTGTATCAATTATAGAAAAAGCACCTAGTGCAGAATTGCGACCAAATCAGAAAGACAGTGATAGTTTGCCAGAATACGACATATTAGATGGTATATTGAAATTATACATAGAGCATCAAAAAGGGCCTTCAAGTATAATTGCATCTGGTTATGAAAAAGCAACAGTTGAAAGAGTGATTAAATTGGTCAACGGCGCCGAATACAAACGTTTCCAGTCGCCGCCAATATTAAGAGTTAGTCCAAAAGCATTTGGAAGAGGCAGGATAATGCCTTTAGTTAGCCGTTGGTAAAAATCAATAATTATGATTTAACAGGGTATTTAACGGCACACATAGTAGCATACCCTCTGGCTATAAGCACCTCTCCTTTTTCAGGATTTTTAACAATAATATCTGCCTCACAATAAAAAAGGAGATTACCGGCTTTAATTACACGACCTTTAGCAATAATAACATCACCTACACCAGGACGTAAGTATGCCACTTTTAGATCAGAGGTTACAGTACCTTGTCCTTCGGGAACGAGTGTATAAGCGGCAAAACCCATTACTAAGTCGGCAAGAGTTGAAGTAACACCACCATGAACAAAACCATTTTGTTGCAGATGGTGTTGTTTAAGTTGAATAAAACCTTCGACATATCCTTGATCAATATTAGTGGGTTCAAAACCAATAAAATTCATAAAATGGTTTAATTGCATTTTACCGAGAACATATTGTTTAAAATGCGGGTTTTTAGAGAGTAATTCCATATTAAAAAGTAAGCTCCTCCAGGGCGCTTTTAAGTTCACTTAAAGTTTTCGCTTCATTATTGAGAGCTGCCAGTTCCATACCTTGTTCGTAAGATTCAATTGCTAAATCATTGAGATTTTGGGATTCATATAATTTTCCTAATTGATAATATATTGGCAAATATTCTGGATTAGAAATTTTAATTTGAACGAGCGAATCAATAGCTTGAGAAGTAAGATTTTCGGATACAAGTTCCATAGCCAGAGCATATCGCAAGAAAACATCAGAGGGATTCAGCTCAAGCATATTAATGATTTGTGATTTTCTATCCATACTTCAATTGTTGATTACTTTGCAAAACTCATTTTTTCTTAGGACATTTTATACTTAATTTTGCAAAATATTTAAGAGAGCAACTCCATGAAAATTTTAGTGTGCATGAGCGTGGTTCCCGATACCACAACAAAAGTTACTTTTACAGACAACGACACGAAATTCAATACACAAGGTGTACAATTTATTATTAATCCGTATGATGAGTTATCGTTAACAAGGGCATTAGAAATTGCTGAAAAAAACGGTGGCACAGTAACAGTGGCAACAGTAGGGACAGCGGAAACAGATGCTGTTATACGTAAAGCTTTAGCGATAGGTGCTAACGATGCAATTAGGATAAATGCCGAGCCTAAAGATGCTCAATTTGTATCTGAGCAGCTTGCAGCAGTAGCGAAAGCCAATGGTTACGATATGATTTTAACAGGTAGAGAGAGTATCGATTACAATGGCGGTCAAGTTTGCGGACTATTAGGTGCCTTACTAGATTGGCCATCGGTCAATGTATGTACTAAGATAGATATACAAAATGGTCGTGCTGAATTTGAGAGAGACATTGATGGAGGTCGTCAGACTTTAAGTAGCAGTTTGCCAGTAGTAGCAAGTGCTCAAAAGGATTTATGCGAGCCAAGAATACCGAACATGAAAGGTATAATGGCAGCAAGAACAAAGCCATTACAAGTCATTGAACCCATATCAACCGACTTAGCATCAACCTATGTAAATTTTGAAACTCCAGCTTCTAAACAAGCTGTTAGGATGATTGATGCTGAAAATGCAGGACAATTAATTGACATTTTGAAGAACGAGGCAAAAATAATCGCTTAAAGAAATAGAAATGACTGGAATATACGCAGAAAACTCAGAAGGAATATTTAAAAAATCAGTACTTGAGGCAGCATCTTATGCATCTCAAATATCTCAGGGTCAAGTTACCGCAGTTTGTATTGGGCAACCTAATGCAGGTGAAGCAGACAAATTGGCGCAATATGGTGTCAATAAACTAATTTGCATAGACGGATTCTCAAATTTTGATGCACAAACATACAGTAAAGAACTAGCTCAAGCATTTGCAAATAATCAAATAAGTCAGATTGTATTTGCTAATACTTATGAAGCAAAGTCAATTGCACCAAGAGTAGCCGTTATTATGAACGCATCTATAGCGAGTAATGTCATCGCATTACCTGAAACTTCATCTGGATTTAAAGTAAAAAGAGGTGTATTTTCGGGTAAAGGGTTTGCTTATGTTACCTTAGACAGAGCGAATAAAGTGATTGCCATTACACCGAATAGCACAGAATTAAAAGAAAATAGTACTACTATTCAAATAGAAACCATTTCGGCGACTCAAACTACTGCCCAAACTGCGATATCATCTACATCAAAAGCAGGTGGAAAAATTCCATTAACAGAAGCAGAAATAGTTGTTTCAGCAGGAAGAGGAATGAAAGGCCCAGAAAATTGGGGAATGGTGGAAGACCTTGCAGATATATTAGGCGCAGCAACAGCTTGCTCAAAACCCGTATCAGATATGGATTGGCGACCACATAGCGAACACGTTGGTCAAACAGGTATTACTATTAAACCAAATTTATATATTGCTATTGGCATTTCTGGTGCAATTCAACATTTAGCAGGAGTAAGTAGTAGTAAGGTTATAGTGGTTATAAACAAAGATCCAGAAGCACCATTTTTTAAAGCAGCAGATTATGGTATCGTTGGGGATGCTTTTGAAGTACTACCAAAACTGATAGAAGCAGCCAAAGCATCTAAAAACTAAAATAAAAAATCATTGAGACGCATAGAGCTCGAAATATATGGAATAGCACCGTCACAAATCAAGGGATCTTATAGCTTGATATTAAGTGAGACAAGTGGTGATCGTAAATTACCAATAATAGTTGGTCAATTTGAGGCACAAGCTATTGCAATTCCATTAGAAGGAATAAATACGGAGCGACCATTAACTCATGATTTATTTGTCTTAATGGGTAAAAAGCTCAATTTTACAGTTTCTGAAGTGTTTATTCATCAATTAAAAGAGGGTGTATTTTATGCCTCAATTCTATGCGAAACAACAGATGAAAAGATAACTATAGATTGCAGGACAAGTGATGCCATTGCAATAGCCGTCAGATATAATTGCCCAATTTTCACTACTGATGAAATTATGGAACAAGCAGGAATAGTTTTAGAAGAATCTGACATTGAAAAACCAGGTAGAGATAATAGTCATGAACCTCCCGCGGGAAGTGAAAAAAACATCATAAGTCGATATAAAGGAAAGAGTATTGACGAATTGGAGCAGATGCTAGAAGAAGCGCTTAGAAATGAAGATTACTTAAAAGCCGCCCAAATTAGAGATGAAATTGACAAAAGAAAGTAAAATTCAATATCTCTTTTTTATTCTTGTCTTATTTTCATGTCAATATAAGCCAGAAAATACTTTAGTTAAGGGGCATTGGAAATACGAAAAAGTTACAGAAAATGGTGTCAAAATTATGGAAATTGGAGATAATGACATCTTAATTATCAATAATGATTCCTTCTTTTATTCTATTGAATCGGTTGATAAACATATGGAAGGTACATGGAGCTATACCAATCACACACTTCATTTCCATTATAACATACCAGATACTACTCGACATTTTGAAATAGATTTACTTTCAGATAAATTACTTAAAATGCATGAAGGTGATTTTCAATTCGAGTTTAAGCGAATAAAAATGGATTAATACCTTAAAGGTTTTAACAATTCTTCTAGTCCATTTATTTTAATTTCATAAATCGTCGATAATAACATTCCAAGTTTCCCTTTAGGAAAACCTTTAGAATGCATCCATTCTAGGTATGAAACTGGTAAATCACAAATAAGTCTATCCTTGTATTTACCAAAAGGCATAGGCGTTTTTACTAATTCTAGTAATATCTCCGGATTCATTACCTTTTAATTAAAATATATCCTTTTTTCACCACCTTATCGCCATCTAACTCTTCTAATTCAATAAAATATATGTAAGTATCATTTACAACATATTCACCTTTGTATTTTCCATCCCAACCCACTTTAGGATTATTTGTATCGAAAACTACTACGCCCCAACGATTCATAATTTTCATTGAGAACGACTTAAATTTTATAAATCCTTCTAATTTGAAGGTTTCATTTAAATTATCTTCATTGGGTGTGAAAACGTTTGGAAGAAAATAAAGGTTAGGAATGGTAAAGAAATTACTGATATTAGCATTACCAGTACATCCATTCGAATCAACTAATGTTAGAGATACATTTAAGGTTAGCGTATCTCCTATTTCAATCAACAAAGTTTTATCTTGACCAGTAAATCCAATATTTGTTAACCAATTTCTAGAAATTACAGGAATTCCAGTAACATCATCAGCTAATATTTGTAAATTACTACCATTAACACCTAATTGTTGCAGACTTATAACAGGGACAGGCAGATTAAAGAATGTCACATTGCGAGTTAAAGTATCTCGACATCCAAAACTACTTAATGAAGACACTTGAATTTTATATATTCCAGCAGAATCTGCTAATCTAGAAAAAATCTGACCTGATTTTATTTCCGAATCAAACTGCCATATATATTGATTGTTT
>JADLHV010000123.1 GCA_020848595.1 Bacteroidia bacterium | reverse complement strand
CTCGTTAGCGCCGTATTTTAATTTCATAGCTTTTGCCCAAATTCTACGAGCAACACGACCAATAACCGCATATTCAGGGTCGATGCCATTACTAAAAAAGAAAGAGAGATTCGGTCCAAATTCATTGATATCCATGCCTCTGCTCAAATAGTATTCTACATATGTAAAACCATTAGCAAGAGTGAATGCGAGTTGAGTTATAGGATTGGCGCCAGCTTCAGCAATATGGTATCCACTGATAGAAACAGAATAAAAATTTCTAACTTTTTTGGTGATAAAATATTCTTGAACATCCCCCATTAATCTCAGCGCAAATTCAGTACTAAAGATACAAGTATTTTGAGCTTGGTCTTCTTTTAATATATCTGCTTGAACAGTTCCTCTAACTTGAGATAAAGTATAGGCTTTTATTTCATTATAAATATCGGCAGGCAGCACTTGGTCACCCGTAACGCCTAATAACATTAATCCTAATCCATCGTTGCCTTCTGGTAAATCGCCTTGATAAACAGGAACAGATTGATTACAGGCTTTATATATGGCTTCAATTTTTGATTTTATTTCCGACTCAAGACCATTTTTTTTGATGTACAATTCACATTGTTGATCAATGGCAGCATTCATAAAAAATCCGAGTAGCATAGGAGCTGGACCATTAATAGTCATGGACACAGAAGTTTTAGGGTCAGCTAAATTAAATCCACTATAAAGTTTTTTTGCATCATCTAAGCAACAAATGCTGACACCTGAATTGCCAATTTTACCGTAGATATCTGGGCGGATATGAGGGTCGTTACCATAAAGCGTAACACTAACGACAGCGGTAGATAAACGTTTAGCAGGCATACCTAAACTCACATAGTGAAAACGACGATTGGTTCTTTCAGGTCCACCTTCACCAGCAAACATTCTAGTTGGGTCTTCACCTTCGCGTTTAAAAGGATAAATACCGGCGGTATAAGGAAATTCTCCAGGAACGTTTTCTTGCAATTGCCAGCGTAATCTATCGCCCCAAGCTTTAAATTTAGGCATAGCCACTTTAGCAACTTGAGTATGACTTAAACTTTCTGTATGCGTCTTTATCTTTATTTCCTTGTCTCTAACTTTAAAAATGTAATCTTCATTTTTATATTTATCTGCAAGGCTATCCCAATTGTTAATCAAATCTTTATTCTCGGGCTGCAACTTTCTTTCTAACTTTAAAATTTCTTCTTCAATTGCAGAAAGCAGGGATGTGTTTGAATTATTGCTTGATGACATGATAAATGAATGCAAAAATAATCATTTGAAACGATTCATTGGCAACAAAATGAAACTACTAATTTATGTGTTTTTAAATCCCTTTATAGATTTAACAAATAGCCATATATATTAAAATATATAAGATTTATATAATAAAATGTTGATAAGAACGTGTGATAGGTTTATATTTGCTCATTAGAAATGAATGTAAAGTTCTCATTATCAGCTATTTTTGGTATTTTTTCCCTAGTAGCGTTCACTTTTCCAGACAGTGGAGTAGTGGGCGGGAAGAAAGCGTCTGAAAATGTGGCAAGTAATGCCAATGTCAATGTGTGTGACAATCAGGTTTTTGAGTATTTCTACACGTCTTCAATTAAGTTTAAGGCTCTAAGTGATTCTATTTATTATCAATTGTTTTCTGAGTCGAATCGCCCATCACGAAAGGTTTTCGATATGGCGATGAAAGGTTATGCTTATTATTTATCTGAAGGGGTTTTGGCTAAACCAGATATCCTCTCTTTCATCGATTATTCATTATCTGCAATTGTCAAAAGATTATGGGTAGTGGATTTAAAGAAGATGAAAGTATTGTTTCATGAATTAGTGGCGCATGGTAGAAACTCGGGTCAAGAGTATGCTAAAAAATTCTCTAATGTCAGTAATTCATTTCAAACCAGTCTTGGATTTTATATTACTGGAGAAATTTATAGTGGAAAACACGATCTATCGGTAAAGATGATTGGTTTAGAGAGAAAGTTCAATAGCAAGGCCATGGATAGAGGTATTGTAATACATGGTGCAGATTATGTCAGTGAAGATTATATTAAGAAGAACAATCGACTTGGTAGAAGTTTAGGTTGTCCTGCTGTTTCTGAATCTGTAATCAAGTCATTAAGTCATACCATTGCCGACGGTTCTTGCGTTTTTGCGTATTATCCTAACAAAGTTTATCTAAAAACTTCGCAAGTAGTTAAGAAAGATCCTTTGTTTGCGGTATCTGCTAATTGATAAGTAACTGCTTTCCTATAGTTTCACCAAATTCGTTTGTCAATCTAACGAAGTATACGCCTTTTGGATAATCTTCTAATGATAGAGACGTATTTTGACTAAATGTATCTGAATACAATTCTCTTCCCAAGCAGTCAATTAATTGAATTTGTCCATTGAAATTGGCATATTCAACATAAAGTAAATTGGTAGCAGGATTAGGGTAAATAGACAGAGCTTCTTGATGTAATTTATTAATAGAACTTTTAGAGGGTTGAGTAAAAAGCCAAGTCATTTTTGCGGTAGTATCTTTATTTCTGTATGCATACGATAACAAAGGCACACCATAAGCACCTGAATTAGTCATAAATAAAACTGAATTCAGAGTATCTGGTTGCGGTAATACTAAATTAAAATAATTGACAATAGCTTGACTGGCAATGATCCACGAACCATTTGTATTAATCATTACAACTTGGTCGACTACATTTTTAGAATTATGTCTTAAGACGTCAAAAGTGCCGATAGGAGTTGTTAATTTTCCCCATCCGTCAATATCGACTCTTTTATTATAACGGGTTGAAATTCTTAAAGAATCAATTTTAGGCAATGGTCCAGTTGAATCTATATCCATTCCTATTTCTAATGCTAAACCAGGGTATAACACAGAGTGTGAAAAATTATCATTATAAGTACATGGGAAATTAAAAAGTTTCATTCTCAATTGAAAAATCAAAAGCGAGTTATCAGTAGACGAATAAGAACCATTTGAATAGAAGCTTGAATTATTTAATTCAGCAAAATTAACCGTCGAAGTATCTGAATTAGTAATATAGGCATAATTGCTTGAAGTGAAATTGGTATGACCTTTATACCAAGTGGGCATTCCAGTTCTTGTAGTATCTTTAACATTGGCATTTAGCATGGAAAAATCCCATACCATATTAGAGCCAGAAGCTGTCAATTTACGCGGGGTATTATCAGTCGTTTGAACATAAATTCGTCCAGTGGGAACGATATGCACATGTTCTAATGTAATCTGCGCGTTTGAAGATAATGTAAGTGCAAATGAAACTATAAGTAAAATTTTTTTCATGTAATATGGTTTAATGACGATAGTGCTATTATATTGTTTCAAATTAAGATGTTTTATTTTGAAATCACCTCTTTTTTAGAATAATTTTATACACTAGAAGTCCATCTTAATAATTGTAAATTACCTTAGGTTTCTTAGATAATAGAGCAAATGCATATTAAGTGATAGACAATAAAAAACCCCTAGAAATATCCAGGGGTTTCTTCAATAATTTAATATTTATTATCCGTTTAGAGCAGCAGCACCACCAACAATTTCTGAAATTTCGTTAGTAATAGCAGCTTGACGACCTCTATTATAAATCAATTTCAATTGTTTCAAGATTTCTCCAGCATTATCAGTTGCTTTATCCATCGAAATCATTCTAGCGCCATGTTCACTTGCAAACGAATCTAAAAGACTTCTGTACAATTGAGTTTTAACCGACCTTGGAATTAATTCTTCTAAGATTTCAACTTTATTAGGTTCGAAGATATAATCGTTATTAGTTGAAGCGGTACCAGCAGACATTGTTACAGGCAATAGAATATCATTTGTAACAATTTGTGTAGCTGCATTTTTGAATTTATTATAAACAACTTCAACGCGGTTATAAGTACCATCTAAGAATTTTTCTATAACATATTCACCTATTCCGAAACCAGTTTCAGCATTAAGATTTCCGAAAGTACCAATGAATTGGGTATTCATAGACAATTCGGCTTTTTTAAGCATTTCGAAACCTTTTTTACCTACAAATAAAAGGTCAACTTTATTTTTGCTTACCAATTCAGCATAATCATTAGCGAGTAGAGTTCTAGTTCTTTTTGCGACGTTAGCATTAAAGCCACCGCAAAGACCTCTATCGCTGCTAACTACAACTATAAGAATACGTTCAAGAGTTTGTTCTTTGAAGTATCTAGATAGTTTTTCATCATCAGCAGAATCACCTAGATTTTTCAATACACCATTAAGTTTATCTGCATAAGGGCGCATTTGAAAAATAGCAGACTGAGCTTTTCTCAACTTAGTAGCAGACACCAGCTTCATAGCCTTGGTAATTTGCTGAGTTGAGATAGTCGAACTGATTCTGACTCTTACTTCTTTTAAGTTAGCCATTTAGATGGATTAAGCTTTATAATTATTTCCTACTTGTTGAGCTATTTCTTCGAGTTGAGAAGTGATAGCATCGTCAATTTTACCTGCACCAAGGTTATTAAGTAAATCTTTGTGTTTACTTTCTAGCACTTGTAAGAATTCGCTTTCAAATTCACGAATTTTATTAACAGGAATATAGTTCAAGGCACCTTTAGTACCGAGATAAATAATAGCAACTTGTTGGTCAACACGCAAAGGAGAGTATTGTCCTTGCTTTAATATTTCTACGTTTCTTGAACCTTTTTCCAAAACAGACTTAGTAGCGGCATCAAGATCAGAACCAAATTTAGCAAAAGCTTCTAATTCTCTGTATTGAGCTTGGTCGAGTTTCAGAGTACCAGCAACTTTTTTCATAGATTTAATTTGAGCCGAACCACCCACACGCGATACAGAAATACCTACGTTAATAGCTGGGCGCACACCACTATTGAAGAGATTTGATTCTAAGAAAATTTGACCATCAGTAATTGAAATTACGTTAGTTGGGATATAAGCAGAAACGTCACCAGCTTGAGTTTCGATAATTGGCAGAGCGGTTAAAGAACCACCACCTTTTACTTTACCTTTCAAAGAAGGCGGCAAGTCATTCATATTAGCTGTAATATCATCAGAAGCATTCAATTTACAAGCTCTTTCAAGTAAGCGGCTATGTAGATAGAATACGTCACCTGGATAAGCCTCACGACCTGGTGGACGTCTTAGCAATAAAGACACCTCACGGTAAGCAACTGCTTGTTTAGACAAATCATCATAAACGATAAGAGCAGGAAGCCCTCTATCACGGAAGAATTCGCCGATAGCAGCACCAGCCATAGGAGCAAAGAACTGCAAAGGAGCAGGAGCCGAAGCAGGAGCAGAAACTACTACAGTATATGGCATAGCACCTTTTTCTTCTAGAGTTTTAACAACTTGTTTTACTGTAGATTCTTTTTGACCGATAGCCACATAGATACAATAAACAGGTTTACCTTTATCGAAGAATTCTTTTTGATTGATAATTGTATCAATAGCCACAGCTGTTTTACCAGTTTGACGGTCACCAATAATCAATTCACGTTGACCTCTACCGATAGGAATCATAGCATCAATAGCTTTAATACCAGTTTGAAGCGGTTCTTTTACAGGCTCACGAAACAATACACCTGGCGCTTTACGTTCAAGTGGCATTTCAAATTTTTCACCAGTAAGTTCACCTTTACCATCAACTGGTTCACCAAGTGTATTGATAACACGACCAAGCATGCTTTCAGTAACATTGATGGAAGCGATTTTACCAGTTCTTCTAACGGTATCACCTTCTTTAATTTGAGTACTGCTACCGAACAATACCGCACCGATATTGTCTTCTTCTAAGTTAAGAACGATAGCTTTCATACCATTCTCAAATTCGATTAGCTCACCAGACTGAACTTGTGTCAGACCGTGGATACGGGCAATACCGTCACCAACTTGGAGAACTGTACCGACCTGTTCCAATTCGGATTCGGTCTTAAAGTTTGTTATTTGCTGTTTCAGAATTGCTGAAACTTCATCAGGTCTTATTTCTGCCATGACTTATTTTTTTATGCTATGTTTAATTCTTTTTTAAGTTTTCTAAGTTTAGCGGCAATACTAGTATCTAGTAAATTGTCGCCAAATTTAATTACGAGGCCACCAATCACCGAAGGATTGATTTCTGTATGCATTTCAACGGATTTGGCACCCGTATGCTTTTGAACGTAACTTTCTATACTCTTTTTGTCACTTTCGCTTATAGCTGATGCCGATTGCACCATTACTTTTTCGATACCTTGAGCTTTTCTATATAAATTAAGAAATGCCTCTGCGATATCAGGTAAAATATTTTCTCTATTTCTACTACAAACGAGTTTCAAGAAATCCTGAGTTGATTTATCTGCTTTAGAAAATATAGCCAAAATAGCATTTAATTTTTGCGGCGGATTAATGATAGGATTCTTAAGAGCATTGCTAAGATCCTTACTGCTATGACATGTGCTGCTAATGAGCGCCATATCAGAAGCTACAACTGATAATTTATTATCGGCGTTAGCCTGTTGCATTAAGGCTTGTGCGTAGCGATTTGAAATCTTTGTTTCAGACATGCTTAAGCGATAGCTTGTTGGTTGTTGTTCAGATTATTGACTTGTTTGGCGATGATATTTTGTTGCTCTTCAGAATTGCTTAGCTGATTATTAATCAGTTTTTCGGCAATACTTACAGACAATGAAGCAACTTGTCCTTTCAATTCGGCAATAGCATTTGCTTTTTGCTTATTGATTTCATCAGAAGCTTTTTGAATCATTCTTTTGCCTTCTTCTTCAGCAGATTTTTTAGCTTCACTGATGATACCATCTTTCATTTCACGCGCTTCTTTTAGGATAAGGTCGCGCTCTTCCCTGGCTTGCTTATACAAAGCTTCGTTGTCACTTTGCAACTTGGCCATCTGTTCACGTGCTTGTTCTGCTGATTTAAGAGCTTCTTCGATAGAATTCTCTCTTTCATTCAGGGCAGTTAAGATTGGTTTCCATGCAAATTTTCTCAATAAGAAAAGAAGGGTGAAGAATACCAACACCATCCAGAATGTCAATCCAACGCCAGGTAATACTAAATCCATTATTTTTTGTTATTTAATTTTTTCTTTTAATTTAGGCAAGGGGTTATGCAACCCCTCGCCAATTCGTTTATTCTGATATTGTTGATTATACAAACAAAATCAAAAGACAAAGTACGATCGCAAAGAAAACCGCACCTTCTACAAGGGCAGCTGCAACGATCATGTTTGCTCTGATGTCTCCGGTAGACTCTGGTTGACGAGCAATGCTCTCCAATGCACTCTTACCAATGTTACCAATACCGATACCAGCACCGATAGCAGCGAGACCAGCACCGATGGCAGCACCTAATTTTGATGGGTCGGCTTCTAATAGAATTTCTAAAATTGACATATTATTTTGGGTTTTATATTATTGTTGTGTTGTTAATGACTAATTAATGATGTTCCTCTGCATGATGATGCTCTTCGGTGGCTGAACCAATATACAAAGAGGCTAACAAAGTAAATACGTATGCTTGTAAGAATGCTACTAATAATTCTAGTACACTCATAAACAATGTAAAGGCTACCGAAAATGCAGCTGAACCATAACCTGCATAAATATTTTTCGCGCCAAATATGAAAATCAAACTGAAAAATCCTAATATGATAATGTGACCTGCTGTAATGTTTGCAAACAAACGAAGCATCAATACAAATGGTTTCAATACTACGCCTAAAATTTCTATCGGTATAAGTAATATCCATAAACCTACTGGTACATCTGGCATAAAGATGTGTTTCCAATAATGTTTGTTACCAGAAAAGTTGACAACAAAGAACACAATTACTGCTAATACCATCGTTACTGCAATATTGCCTGTTAAATTGGCGCCAAATGGGAAAATTGGAATTAAGCCCATTAAGTTATTAATAAAGATAAAAAAGAAAATGGTTAATAACAATGGTAAAAACTTAGCATAATGTTTACCTACCGAAGGTTTGATTACCTCGTCTCTCATAAACAATATAAGTGGCTCTAAAAATGATTGTAATCCTTTAGGAGCCGAACTACCTCTTTTCTTATAAGCGTTAGCAACACTTAAGAAAATTATTAAAATTAAAATTGAACCAAATAATAATGCAAATACATTTTTGGTAATCGAAAAATCTAATGGTTTAACATTTGATACTTCACCTTTTTCATTCATTTGCAATTCGCCATTCGCTTCGGTTTTATATACTTTACCATTATGCAATTTGTAAAAATTACCATTGCTTTCTACAGTAGCGTGTCCATGTTCGAATTTAGATGAAGAAAATATATTTAATCCATTATCATAAATTATAACGGGAAGGGGTACACTGATAGCATGACCATTGATATCCATGATATGCCAATCGTGAGCATCTTTAACGTGGTCGAGAATCATAGTACCCGGATTGAAGCCTTCTTCGTGGGTAGTAGCATGTTCTTCGCTGTGTTCGTTTTTTGATACACTTGTTGAATCTGAGCCCGATTCTTGTACATTCGCCTGAGCGTTTTGAATAGAAAAAAGCGTAAAAATGATTAAAAGAAACAAAAATTGTATTCTTTGAATTTTGTAAAGTCCTTTATTTTCGGGCATCATCAGTATTTTGTGATTTTTCTGAATCGGTGCGCAATTTATGAAGGATTATCTTAATTTCAAAACCCATGTAGACAAAATATGATATTAACAAAAAAATTGCGCCGAATTTGTTTGGTATTTTGCTGGTAAACAGGTAGATAGCGATAGAAATTAGGGCAACAACAATTCTTAATCCCATAGAGCCAAAAAACCTAGCGTTGAATTGTGATTGAGAAATGTCTAAACTTTGTGAAATTTTCTTTGCTCCAATAACAAAAATAGTACAAAAAACGATTAATACGATACTTAAGGCAATTTGGTCGTTTAAGCTATTGGAAATGCCTTTCGAAAACCAGATAACACCTAATTGTACGGCTAATGTATAGAAGAAGTTGGAATATGTCTTCACTTTTTGCTAATTTGTTTAATCATATAGTACATAGCGCCAAAGACGCCTAAAATGAGTCCTAATATTGTAAATAAGGGAAATTCAACTAATTTAAACTTGTCTATGTATCTCCCTCCAAAAGTACATAAAATAATAAATGCTCCCATTTGGAGTCCTAATGCAGAGTACTTAGCGTAATCAGGTAAGGGTTTTCTTTCTTTCAATCTTAAATTTTTGCAGCAGCAGGCTTGCTACTCATATTACAATTCCCATTAAATTCGGCACCACTTTCAATCACAAGTTTAGATGTGGTAATATTACCAGTTATTTTGGAGGATGATCTTAAAAAGATGGTTTCAGTAATATGGATATTACCATCAATTTTACCAGAGATATCGGCACTTCGAGCATTTACATCACCAATAATTTCGGCACCTGCACCCATTGCAATTTTAGATTTTGATGTAACAATCCCTTCAATCTTACCATCAATTCTTAAGTCGCCATCTGAACCAAGGTCGCCTTTTATAATAGTGCCCATACCTATCATATTCAATGCAGAATTTTGATTCGATTCGTTTTTTGGGGTTTTGTTCAACATGTTGCAAGTATATTAAAAAACTATGTAATTTAAAGGGTTTACGGCAATTCCATTATGCCATAATTCAAATCTTAATTGTTTATTTGGATTGTCTTTATCGGTATAGCCAGTAATACCAATGGTTTCACCAGCTTTAACAAAACTACCTAATTCTTTGTATATAGCTGAATTATATTTGTAAATGGACAACCAATTATTTTGATGTTGTACCGATATAATATAACCAAATTCGGGTGTCCATCCTCTGAAAATAACCGTTCCATCCATAGTTGCTTTAACCGATTCATCTGTATTGGGAACTATATCAATTGCCGGGTGGGTTCTATTGTTAAATCCTAGAGATATACTGCCTTTTAAAGGGGCGAAGAATAAGAATTCTCCTCCTAACATTTCTTCTTCTGTTTCTGTGCTACCAACAGCTACAGTAGAATTTTGCTTTAATTCGGCTTCTTTTACCTTATCTATAATTGATTGAGCATTACTAACCCTTTCTCCATCAGCTTTTGTTTCATTGATGTCTAATTCAACTTTTCGGCTTTTATCTGCAGAATAAGGAATATCATAAGCAGTAACTTCTTCACCACTAATGATTTGTTTCATTGCAAGTTCTCGCATTTTCGACATTTCGAGCTCTATTTCTAGATTCTTAATTTTTCTGAGAACTTCATTTTTCATTTTCCCATCAAAAGTTTGTCCATATCCTGGGGCATAATCTTTTACTCCAGGAAACAAAGTATAAATACCCCAACTAATGAGTGAAAATAGCATGAGTCCCGCCGAACTTATAAGTATAACGTTAGAAGGCGTCAAGCTAATAGACGTCTTTTCCTGCAGGTTTGTCTCGTTGATTATGAGTAACCTGTATCGGTTTTTTAATTTTTTAAGTAATTTTCGACGGTTTTGTTTACGCTCCATGTAAAAAAATGGTCTGTAAATAATAAATTTGCGTTTTCAAAGTTAATAGGTTTTAACCGAAGAATAAAATTGTTTAAAGTAAATCGTCTATTTGTATTTCTGTTACTAATCGCTCAAAGTGCGGTTGGCCAAAGTTGGTTGTCGAGGCAATGGCATAATTCTGTAACCCATTATAATTACTACTATAATGCTAATTTACTAGTTTCTGATGTACGTGAAGAATCTTTATTGGCCTATAAAGACAATTTTAAAGATGTCCTTTCTTTATACCCGATTCCTGAATCATCTCAATTAAAAGGCAATGCGGCAAGAATGGATGAAGCTCTAAAAAAATGTTCTAATATCATAGAGAAACATCCTCAAAGTAAATGGATAGATGATAGTTATCTCTTAATGGGCGATGCTCATCTTTTTAAAGGTGATTTCTATTCGGCTCTTGAGGTATACGAATACGTAGCTGGTAGTTTTAAAAAATCTATTCCCGCTCTTCAAGCCGAAATTAATATCATCACTACTTATATTTTGCAAGGTAAGTATGAAGATGCTGAAGCGCTTTATACCAAACTTAGTAGTAAAAAGGAATTCCCATCTAAATTAAAAACTCAACTCGATATTGCTGGGGCGGCAGTTAATATCAAACAGAAGAAATATCAAGTTGCTATCAAATTACTTGAGCAAGCTATTCCTAAGGTTAAAAATAAAATTAAAAAAATCCGATATAATTTTGTTCTTGCTCAGTTATATGCTTTAAATAAGCAAAATCCGAATGCCCTTGAAAAATATAAAAAGGTAATAAAGCTTAATCCGCCATATGAGTTCGCTTTTAATTCGAAGCTAAGTATGGCTAAAACGATCAATTATAAAAATAGATCGGAAGTAAAAAATGCCAAGACTGTTTTGCGTGAGATGCTTAGAGATGATAAAAACATTGATTATTTTGATCAAATTTATTACGAACTAGGGAATCTTGAATTAGCAGATAAAAATGAAAATGGAGCCATAGACGAATACAAACATTGTTTAGGCTCTAAAACCAATGATCTTGGAATTAAAAGTGGAGCATATTTAGCTTTAGCTGATTTATACTTCAAACATCAGGATTACGAAAATGCCCAAATTTATTACGATAGTGCCGCTAGAACCATAGAACCTACGCATCCAGATTATGATTTTGTTCAAGAAAAAAACCTCGTCTTAAATGAGTTGATTAAACATCTTGTTAATATAAAAGAAAAAGATAGTTTATTATTATTAGCTTCTGATGATCGTTTACGTGAAAAAACCATAGATAAACTGATTAAGGAAGAGAAAGATCGTGTTGAAAAGGAAAAACAATTGGAAGAGTTAAAGAAAATTCAGCAAAATAATTTAACACAAAATCAACCTAATATTAGTACCAGTTTTCCTTTTTATAATATGGCAGCTAAGAATAAGGGTGTCCAAGATTTTCAAAGAATTTGGGGAAGTTTTGAATTGTCGGATTATTGGGGAATAGCAAGTAATAGACAAAAAGAACTCTGGAAGAAAATTGATCTAGAACAAACCACAAACGACCTTGGTAGTGCCGTAAAAAAGGAACTTTTAGACAAAGCACCTGAGGAACGAAAAAAATATTACCAGAATATTCCTTTTACTCAAACAGAAAAAGATAAAATGAGGGATGAAATTTCTGAATCCTATTTTCTTGGCGCTAATGTGTATTATCAGAATCTGAAAGAGTATGATAAAGCTAAGGATTTATTGAATCAATTAAATAAGCGTTATCCAAAAAGTAAGTACGAAATAAATTCTTGGTATTTACTTGCGCGTATTTTTAGAGATTTGAAGAATGAAGAAAAGGCAAATTATTATATTGAATTAATAAGAAACGCCGATTCAAGTAGTACTTTTTTAAATGTTTTAGAAAACAAAGTACAAGATTCTGCAAAAATCGAGAAACCTAATACTGAAGTTGATGATATTTATGCCTTATGCTATGAAGCCTATAAAAAAGGTGACTATGTGACGGCAATAAATAAAAAGAAGGAGCACGATTCTAAATATTCTGGTAGTCCACTTCAAGTTAATTTTGATTATGTTGAAGCTTTAACTATTGGCAAACAAGGGGATCTTAAATTGTTTAAAGAAAAATTGCAAGCTATCGTCGACAATTATCCAAATTCTGAGATAGCCAAAGAGTGCCTCAAAACAATAGAATTAATAAAAATAAAGACTGGTGAGACAGTTGTGCCAATTGAGTCGGGTAAATATAGTTATGCAGCAGATGCAGACCATTTTTACATTCTTTTAGTGCCAAAAGGGGTTGATATCACTCAATTGAAAATTGCATTTTTAAATTACAATAAAACCTATCATACTAAAGACGAGTTACGAGTAACTACTTCATTATTGGGTGATCAATATCAAATTTTAATTGTAAATAATTTCAAAACTTTGGAAGCCGTATTGGCTTATATAAAGGAAGTGAATGAAGATTCAAAGTTTATGAATGAAATAAAATTGGAAAAGAAAGAAGATCACATGGCAATTAGTAAGCAGAATTTCTCGGTTCTAATTTCAGACAAGGTATTGGCGGATTATCTAATATTTTACAAATCGCATTATAAGCTCTAATAAATTTATCAATGGCTAAAAAGACAACAGAAAGTAATTGGATCAAAAGATTCTGGAAATATTATTTATATCTCTTACTTTTCATTCCAGTATTTTTCTTACTAGTAAATTTTGGTGTCTTAGGTTCAATGCCTGATATAGAAGAACTAGAAAATCCAAGAAGCGCATTAGCGAGTGAATTATACAGTGAGGATGGCGAAATGTTAGGGCAGTATTTTATTCAGAAGCGTTCTTATTTAGGGTATGATGAAATACCAGTTCAAATGTTTGATGCTTTGATATCAACAGAAGATGAACGTTTCTATGAACACTCTGGGATAGATGCTCAGCGTTTAGTTGGTGCGGTATTACGTTTAGGGTCGTCTGGTGGTGCTTCAACTATTTCGCAACAACTCGCAAAGAACTTATTTCATTATGATAATGGCATTCGTCCAAATTTATTCGTGCGTCTTACTCAAAAACTTAAGGAATGGGTTATTGCCGTTAGATTAGAAAGGAGATATACTAAAGAGGAAATAGCAACCATGTATTTAAATACGGTTCAATTTTCTGGAATTTCTTATGGAATCAAATCAGCCGCTAAAGAGTTTTTTAATAAGGAACCAAAGGAATTGAAACTTGAAGAATGTGCTGTATTAGTTGGCATGCTTAAAGCTATTAGTGCATACAATCCTAAGCGTAATCCAAATAATTCAACGGCTAGAAGAAATATAGTAATCGGTCAAATGATGCGCAATTGGGTTAATTTAAGAAATAAGGATTTGACTAAAGAGGATTTAGAAAAGTTAAAAGCGACACCTATTGTTTTAAATTATCAATATGAAGATCATAATAATGGACCAGCGGTTTATTTTAGAGAATGGTTAAAGAAGGATTTAGTTAAATGGTGTAAGGAGCATAAAAAGCCTAATGGTGAAACTTATAATCTGTATAAAGATGGACTTAAAATTTATACAACCATAAATTATAAATTACAAGTATATGCCGAAGAGGCAGCGGCTAAGCATTTGAAAGATTTGCAAGTTCAATTCGACAAATCTTGGGGTACAAAGGAGCCTTGGAGGGATGAAAATTGGAAGGTATTGCCTAATTATCCTGTTCAAGAGTTAAGAAAAACGCCCCGTTATGCAGCACTTAAGGAACTATATGGCAAAGATACCACTAAGATAATGCGTGTATGTAGAACTAAAACTAAAATGACTGTTTTTTCATGGGATGGAGATAAGGACACAATGATGAGTCCACTTGACTCTGTTAAATACATGAAACGTTTTTTACATACTGGATTTATAGCTATTCAACCTTCAACTGGTCAAGTTAAGGCTTGGGTTGGAGGAATTAATCATCATTATTTCCAATACGATCATGTTAATCGCAGTGCTGGAAGACAAGTTGGATCAACATTTAAACCATTTGTATATGCAATGGCAATTGATAATAAAATTTCACCTTGTACTCAGTTCCCTAATTCGCCTCCACCTTATCCAAATTGGAGAGTAAGTAATAGTGATGGTGCTTATGGAGGCACAATGAATATGTATAAAGGATTAGCCACTTCAACTAACTGTATTGTTGCACAGGTACTCTATGCAATGGGCGAAAATGCACCTAAAAATGTAGTTGATTTTGTTAGAAAAATGGGTATTGATTCAGCTAAAATGGATCCTTATCCATCAATTTGTTTAGGTGTAACTGATATTTCACCGTTCGATATGGCAGGAGCATTTAGTACTTTTGCAAATAAGGGATATTGGATTGAACCGACTTATTTAACACGTATTGAAGATAAGAATGGCAATATATTGGCAGAATTTGCACCAACTAATATCAAGCAAATTATGACAGAAGAAAAAGCTTATGTCATGTGTAAATTATTGGAAGGTGTTGTTAATTTTGGAACTGGTCAAAGATTGCGTTATAAATATGGTGTAGAAGGTTGGATTGGTGGAAAGACCGGAACTACTCAGAGTAATAGCGATGGTTGGTTTATGGGGGTAACAAAGGATTTAGTTTGTGCCACTTGGGTTGGATGCGATAGTCGTAAAGTTAGATTTAGAAATACAGCTTATGGACAAGGTGCGCATGCTGCATTACCAATTTTTGCATATTTTATAAAAAGAGCTAAAGCGGATCCAAAATTAGATATAAAGCTTTTTCCAATTGACCCGCCGCCTAATGAGCTGAGTATAGAATTTAGATGTAACGATTTTAGTATTCAAGGTGATGTAGATGAATTTGGTTCACCTGGTGGTAAGGATTTAGATTTGGGGATTTAAAAATCTTCGAATTAACAACGATTTAATAATTACAACACAATCTTAGTTTTTTAATTGATTTTCAAATGGTTTTTTGAACCATTGTTGCCTTAGTGTAAATTAAATTTTAATTGAAGATACACGAAAATACATAAATATGTATCTTAATATAATTCAGACTTAATAGGTCATCAACAAGGGCTTAATCTTAATGGGGGTATTTTGTTTCAGAATTTTCAATAATATGAAACTTAAAATATCTACAGCAATTTTCGGACTGTTTGCTTTTTTTGCATCTAGTAAGGATGCCAATTCGCAAATTATTCCGCTGCAGGATTACTCTAATAAGTATTCTGCAACAATCGGGACCTATCAAGGTATCCTGTTTCGAGAAGGTGGTTTCTCGGGTATGTACATGATTCCTGGCACTAACGGGCAGGAATTTTGGGTTGTATCTGACCGAGGTGTAAACATCGATGCCGCCAACGCTAATTCAAGTACTTGTCGACCTACGTACGACAAGATCTACTCTTTTCCTAGTTATGCACCAAAATTACATCGTGTGCGTATTAGTGGTGACTCTGTTCAAATTTTACAAACCATTACTTTAAAAAGGCCTAATGGTACAGATGCTACAGGTATTATAAATCCAACTGGATTTGGCAGTTCTTCAATCGAAGTGCCATCAACAGATACGGTAATGAATTGTTCTAATTTCAGTTTAAAAACTGTAGCGAAAGACATTTGGGGGATTGATGCAGAAGGAGTTGCATTAGATAAAAATGGCAATTTTTGGATTTGCGAAGAAGGTGGTCCAACTATTTGGGTCATTGCACCGAATGGAGTTGTAATTAAAAGATACACGCCTTATGCTAATCTTTTAGGCGCTCAACCGCAAGACATAATGATTGATTCTTGTTTTAAATATAGAAAAAACAACAGGGGTTTCGAAGGAATAACAATAGCTCCTAATGGTAAAATATATGCAATTATTCAAAGTCCAATTTTATACCCTACAAAAACTGTAGGTGAAAACACAAGAATTCACCGTATATTGGAAATAGATCCTGCTACCAACGCTACTAAAATGTATGTTTATCTTAATGATGGAATTATTGGTACAGGTGGCGACCAAATTCGTCTAAGAGATTGGAAAATTGGCGATATGGCTGCTATTAACGATTCTACTTTCTTGGTTCTAGAAGCTGCCAAAAGAGGCGTAACTGACATTAAGAGAATGTATAAAATTAGTATAAACGGCGCTACTGCGGTTAATTCTGGTTTATATGGCGGTGTTACACTCGAAGCTTTAGTTGATAACAATGGATTAACAGCTCAAAATATTAAACCAGTAACTAAAAGTTTTATTATGGACTTTTTAAATTATGGTTGGGATGCTAACTTAGATAAAATTGAAGGTTTAGCAATTATAAATGACAGTACAATTGCTGTTTGTAATGACAATGATTACGCACAATTTTCTGCCAATGAAGATGGAATTGCAACTGCAACCAATAACACTTGTCATATACAATTGTATAGATTAAGAGGGACCAATAAATTGAATAATTATGTGCCTTTAAAATACAATATTATACCAGGATTGACTGGTCCTAGTACTTCTCATTCACCTTATATGGTTGGTGCTTTAAAGGATGTACAATTTACTTCTATTCTTACATCAGGGGAATCCATTAATAATTATATGATGACTGGATTAGGTGATGGAATAGGCGCTTATGACAATGGTAATGGAACATTTACTGTTTTGTTAAATCATGAGATGGTAAATTCAATAGGTAGAATTCGTGCACATGGTGCAAAAGGTGCTTATGTGTCAAAATGGATTATTAACAAATCAGATTTATCTGTTGTTAGTGGTTCTGATTTAATTAAAAATGTGTATTTATGGAATGGTACTTCATATACTAAATATGATTCTCTAAATACTACAGCTATGGCAGCATTTAATCGTTTTTGTTCTGCAGATTTACCAATGGTATCTGCATTCTATAATGCATCTACTGGATTAGGAACTCAAGAACGTATTTTTATGAACGGAGAAGAATCAGGTTCTGAAGGTAGAGCATTTGCTCATATCGTTACTGGAGCTAATGCAGGTTCTTCATATGAATTACCCTATTTAGGTAAATTTTCATGGGAGAATTCTATAACAAGTCCAAATGCATCTAATAAAACGATAGTAGTAGGAACGGATGATGCAACTCCAGGTCAAGTTTATATCTATGTAGGAAATAAAACCAATAGTGGAACTGATGTACAAAAAGCTGGTTTAATTGGTGGTAAGTTGTATGGTGTTACTGTAAACGGTTTAATTACTGAATCGAGTTCTTCTTTAGTTGCGCCAAATACTACATTTACTATGACTGAGTTGCCTAATATTCAGAATGCAACAGGTTCTTATTTAAATTCTTTAAGTAATGCCAATGGTGTAACCAATTTCTTACGACCAGAAGATGGTGTTTGGGATGTTAATAATCCTAACGACTTTTATTTTGTTACAACTAATTCATTTACTAGTCCAAGCAGACTATATAGACTTAGATTTATAGACATTAATAATCCCGAATTGGGAGGAAACATCACCGCTGTTTTAGATGGTACCGAAGGACCTAAAATGATGGATAATATTGGTATCGATAACTTCGGTCATATTCTAATTCAAGAAGATCCAGGTAATCAAACTCATACAGCTAAGGTTTGGCAGTACACAATTGCTACTGATGAACTTAAATTAATTGCTGATCACGATAACAATCGTTTTATTTCAGGTGCTTCAAATTATTTAACTCAAGATGAAGAGTCTTCAGGCATTATTGATGTTCAGAATATTTTAGGTCCTGGTATGTTTATACTTTACGACCAAGCTCATTACTTTAAAAGTGGTGAAGTTGTGGAAGGCGGACAATTATTGGCAATGTATAATCCTGAAACATTTAATTCAAATCCTGAGATTGTTATTTCTGGTAATTCAATTGAAATAGCCAATAATGATAATTCTCCATCTGTTACCGATAATTCAGATTTTGGATCTGTGGCAAGTTTTCAAACAAAAACTTTTAGTATTAAAAATACAGGTGCAGGTCTTTTAAGTATTAAAAAAATGGAAGTTAAAGGTTTGAATGCTACTGATTACTCTTTTATAAATGTACCAGTTTTACCTTTAACTATATCTTCTAATAATTCTTTAACTTTTACTGTTAAATTCACACCTGGATTAAGTGGTTTAAGAACAGCATCAATAGTCATTGGTTCAAATGATGTTGACGAAATGAATTACACTTTCTCTGTACAAGGAATCGGAATAGATGCTGGATTGACTGGTCCAAACAGTACTCAATCTCCATATATGGTTCCAGCTGTGCCAAGTGCTAAATTCACTTCAATAATGACAGCTGGTGATTATATAGGTGCTTATAGAATGTGTGGATTAGGTGATGGTATTGGTGCATATGATAATGGCAATGGTACTTTTACAGTAATATTAGCGCATGAAATGGGAAATGCTGTTGGTGTTGTAAGAGCACATGGAAATAAAGGTGCATTTATTTCAAAATGGATTATAAATAAATCTGATTTATCTGTAATAAGTGGTTCTGATTTAATAAAAACAGTGTATTTATGGGAAGGCACTGGCTATGTAAAATATGATGCTACAAACCCTGTTGCAAAATCAGCTTTCAGTAGATTTTGTTCAGCAGATTTACCTGAAGTATCAGCATTTTATAATGCAGCAACTGGTAAAGGTACTCAAGAGCGTATTTTTATGAATGGAGAAGAATCTGGTTCAGAAGGTAGAGCTTTTGCTCATATCGTAACAGGTCCAAATAGCGGAACTACTTATGAATTGCCTTATCTTGGCAAGTTTTCATGGGAAAATTCAATAGCTAGTCCGTATGCTTCTGATAAAACAATCGTAGCTGGCACAGATGATGCAACTCCTGGTCAATTATATTTTTATATTGGCACAAAAACTAGTTCAGGGAATGAAATTGAAAAAGCGGGTTTAAATGGTGGAAAATTGTTTGGAGTTTCTGTAACTGGTTTAACTACTGAAGTTAGTACTTCTTTCCCAGCCGCTGGTACTGCTTTTACCTTAAAAGATTTAGGTCAGGTTCAAAATTTAACAGGAAGTACATTAAATACCAATAGTAATACTGCTGGTGTAACTAATTTCCTTCGCCCTGAAGATGGTCTTTGGGATCCTTCAAATCCAAATGATTTCTATTTTGTAACAACTAATTCATTTACGAATCCAAGCAGATTGTGGAGATTGCGTTTTACAGATATCAATAATCCTGAATTAGGTGGTACAATTACAGTTTTATTGGATGGTACTGAAGGTCCGAAGATGATGGATAATATAGGTATTGATAATTTCGGCCATATTCTAATTCAAGAAGATCCAGGTAATCAGTCTCATACAGCTAAAGTTTGGCAGTATACTATTGCCACAGATGCTTTAAAAATTGTTGGAGATCATGATCAAACAAGATTTACTTCTGGTAGCTCAAATTACTTGACTCAAGATGAGGAATCTTCAGGTATTATTGATGTGCAAAATATTTTAGGTCCTGGTATGTTTATTTTATACGACCAAGCACATTATTCTCAAGCTGGAGAAGTTGTAGAAGGTGGTCAATTATTAGCTTTCTATAATCCTGATACCTACTTAGATAATCCAGAAATTGTTGTTTCAGGTAATGGCGATGAAATTAGAAATGGTAGCATTGCAGCAAAACCTTATGATAACACCGATTTCGGTCAAGTGAAAATTGGTAATCAATCAACAAGCGTTTTCGAAATTAAAAACAATTCTATAGGTGATTTAACTATCAAAAGTATGTCTATCGAAGGATTGAATGCGGCTGATTTCACGTTTGTTAATGCTCCAAGTTTCCCTTTAACTATTGCTAGCGGTTCAAGTGTAACCTTTACAATTAAATTTACAGCTTCTACGGTTGGACTTAGAAAAGCAAATGTGAAAATCATCAGTAATGATGTAGATGAGAAGACGTACACGTTTGCAATTCAAGGTACTACTGTTAACAATACTTCTATTGAAGATGTTAATATCAGTCTGTTGAATATCTATCCTAATCCTAGTAATAATGAAGCTTCTATAGATTTAGGTCTTGTAAATAATGCTCAAGTAAGCATTCAAGTTATTGATATGCAAGGCAAAGTAATATTAGCTCCTTTCGATTTAAATTTAGAAAGTGGTGAACATACTTTACAATTGAATACTTCAAGTTTAAGCAGTGGTATGTATGTTGTTGAGTTTACTATTAATGGTAATGTCAGCAGATACAGATTAGCTGTAGCTCACTAGTTTTAATATTTTCATTTTAGATTCAGTGTGTCTTCTTGATT
>JADLHV010000122.1 GCA_020848595.1 Bacteroidia bacterium | reverse complement strand
TTGTACACCTACGGTGACACTAAGCACTTGGTTTAAAAGATTCAAAACAGTAAATTTGGTTTCTGTTACCCATACAGAACCAGCAGGAGATCCACCGTATGAAGATGCAACAAGCGTTGTTTTTAATTTAGACAAGGGAACAAATCCAATTTTAACTATTACTGGTTCTGAACCATCTTGGCACAACCTAACTTATAAGGTATATATAGATTTGAATAATGATAATGATTTTGACGATAATCAGGAATTGGTAGGATTTCAAGCACCTATTGCTTCGCATATTACACCAATAACATTGACTATTCCATCAAATTATATTGTAATTGGTACAAATTTGAGGATGAGGGTAATTGGTTTTGAAGGAACGTCAAATTATTGTAATGCAGAAGTTGGGAATATCAAAGATTTCACCGTATATATCAAACCGACAGTCGTTTCAATTAAAGCATTTATGCAAGGACCTTATTCGGGAACACAAATGTCTGATAACTTAAGAACTACAGTTCCTTTACTTATACCTACTTTAGAACCTTACACGGGGTTAGGATATACCCACGTCAATGGAGGTGGAGAAACTTGCAATGCAAATGTCTTCACAATAACTGGAGATAATGCAATTGTAGATTGGGTATACGTAGAACTAAGAGATAAAAATAACCCAACACTTGTAAAGCATACTAGATCTGCCTTGATTCAAAGAGATGGTGATATTGTTGATGTGGATGGGATTTCTCCCCTAAGTTTCAAACTTGCAAATCCAGACAATTATTACGTAGCTATACGCCACAGAAATCACCTTGGATTCAGAACCAATGTCAGTATAGCTCTTAGCACTACAGCAGCATCTTTAAACTTTACAAATAATTCAGTAGCTACTTTTGGAACAAATGCTTTAAAACAAATCTCGACAGGAGTTTATGGCATGTATTCAGGGGATGCCAATAGAGATGGCGAGGTCAATGCATTTGACTTAAATGCCCACTGGAAAGTGCAAAATTCGCAATTGGGTTATTTGGGGGCAGATTTCAACCTAGATGGTGAAGTCAATGCATTTGACCTAAATGCACATTGGAAAGTCAATAACTCAATAGTTCAACAATTAGATTAATTTAATCAAAATAAAAAAAATGAATATGAAACCAATATATATTATTGTTTTGTTCGTGCTAAGTTTTGCATCTTCTTCTTTGGGCCAAACATTTTGTCTATCCTTTGCGAACCAGCAAATAACAAATGGAGGTACTAAATTTGAATTTGACATTTTTATCACACGTAGTGGTCCTGAGTTTCATTTGGGGAGTAGCAACCTAGTTTTTAATTTTAATAATTTGGGAATTTCTACTCCAGTACTATTATCGCATACTCTTTCGGGAAGTTACGATGTTCCAACAGTGACAAATCCACTTCCCAATAGAGCGTCTTTTAATGTCGTATTAAATAATGATAATAACGGTATTGTAGTAAATGACACTCCTACTTTGCTTGGAAGGTTACAATTTAGTATATTGAATCCAACGCTTATGAGTAATATTAATTGGTTATATACAGGTGGAACTACCCAGACAATTGTATTTAATGATGTCTTTCCTGGAGTAAGTCAACTTTTTGCTACTACGAACTCAATGTCATGTCTAGTGCCATTAAATAGTCCATTACCAGTAGATCTTATAAATATCAATGCTTCCAGTCTAGAAAAATCTATAAGACTTGACTGGAAAGTTGCTCAAGAGCAAAATCTGTCCAATTATGAAGTTCAACGAAAGTCAGATAATAATACTAACTTTTCAGTTATTGGTGATGTAATCGCCATGAATAAAAATTCAGAGACACAGTATAATTATATTGATGAAAATGTTGAAGGAGGAATAAAGTATTTTTATAGACTTCGAATAATAGATTTTGACGGTTCGTTTAGTTTTTCTCCAATTGTCTTCGCCAAATTGGCTAAATCATTAGATAAGATATCCGTGTATCCAAACCCAATTGTAAATAATGGCGAAGTTAGAATTACAGCCGATGAGAAAGCTGAATATGTCTTTGTTTTATATGATTCTAACAATAAATACATTCTCTCTAAAACTTTTGAAAAAGATATATTATTTAGATTTGATGAACTTCCTGCTGGTGTATATTATTATAAAATCAATCATAACTCTGAATTTATTACCGGTAAATTAGTTGTTCTTTAAATTAACAAAGCACCAAATAAATATCTATTTGGTGCTTTGCTATTCAGCTTTAATTTGATGAGCATAATCAAACAAGTTCAATATCTAAGTGATGCTAAATAATTCTGCTTTGTTAAATTTGAATCATCCGTCATTACTAAGCCTGAAAAGGCTCTAAAATGAGTACCCTACGGTAAAAATTATTCTGTTACACACGTCATCTAGATAATTCATGTACAAATTGTTATTAATCTGATCATTTAAAATAATATCATTAGATTGCCGTTATAACAAATACTTCTAAAGGATTTTAAATAAATGAAACAGATAAAACAACTTCTGATTGTATTTCCTGAGTATTATTTGCTTATCCTCACAATAATGACAGGATACAAATTCCCATTTACTTTCGAACCCATAGTGCTAGGTTTTACGATAATTCCACTATTTCAGATTATAACTAAACACAAAATTTCAGGCCTAA
>JADLHV010000121.1 GCA_020848595.1 Bacteroidia bacterium | reverse complement strand
TAATATTTTCATATTGAATACCCTTTTCGATATGATGTATAGCTTGCGCATCTTTCTTTTCATGGATTTTGATATCCGTATGTAAAATTTCCTCGTAACGGTCCATACCTGCTGCACCCCTCTGAACCATTGGAAAGGCCTGAGATAACTGCTTGAATGGAGGGATTACCTGACTAAAAATAGCAAAATAGGCTAAGAAAGCCGAACCAACTAATTCGCCATTAAACACCATATTTCCTCCAAACCAAAGTAAAACACAAGCGACAACAATGCCTAAAGTCTCAGAAATAGGAGAAGCCATATCGCCGCGATGGTTGACTTTAATATTTGCAATAGTTGATTGTTGATTTAGATGAGTAAACTTGTTTCTAAAGACATGTTCAACAACAAATGCTTTGATGATGCGAATGCCACCAAGTGATTCTTCTAAGAAAGATAAAACTGCACTTTGTTGCTCTTGATTGCGTTTTGATTTACGACGCAAGGATCTTCCTAACAAAGCAATAGAGCCTGCTGCAATTGGCAGTAAAAGAACTATATATAAAGTGAGTTTAGGACTCATATAAACCAAAGAGCCTATATAAAATGCAATAGTAACAGGCTCCTTAAATAAAGCTTCTAAAGAGGCCATTAAACTCCATTCAACTTCCTTTACATCATTGCTCATTCTAGAAATAATATCACCTTTTTTCTCATCACTAAAAAAGGCAATTGGAAGATCTAAGATTTTGTTATACAAGGCAGCCCTAATATCACGGATAATTCTATTTCTAAGAATCACCATATAGTAAAGAGCTAGATAGCGAGCAATATTCTTAATAATTGTTGCAACTAATAGACTGATGCATATCCAAAACAGTGCTTCTTTCTTGTCGTTATTGACAAACTCTGTCATCCAATTAATAAAATTATTATAGAGTGCATTAAAATCGCCAGACGAATTCACTGATTTTTGCTTGAATGCTTCTTGATTATTATTAAACATAAAATCGAGCAGAGGCATTACCAAAGCTAGAGAAAACAAACCTGCAAGGATTTGAATTAAGTTGAAAACCATGTTAAGCACAGCCAGTCCTTTATACGGCTTTAAGAGTCTTAACATGCGCATCATTGCTTTCATACAGGGGCAAATTAAATACTTTTTATTGGTATTTAGGTTTTACAGTATAGATTTGAACAGAAACTATTCATTCAATAGGTCGTATAATTCTTTATTAAAGTACATTTTTTCTCGACCAGAGTAACGCTCAACTAAAATGCCCATTTTTACTAACTGTTTTAAATACATATAAGCTGTTTGTCTATGACAGTTCAATTTGTCAAGTACATAAGCAGCTTTAATATATGGGCGAGACATTATAACCTCTGTTAATTCTATCGGCAAGGGATATGAAGGATATTTGGCAATCATATCTTTGAGTTTACTTTTTAAGCGCAAGAATTTCCTTATCTGAATAGGCACACGTTTAGCGGCATCAGTAGTAGCTTTAATTAAGAAATTTTGCCATTCAATTAGATTATCTTTGATAATGGCTTCACGCATCAAGGCTTGATATTTTTCTTTTCTTTCTGCAATAAAAGTAGAGAGTGGAATAAAGTCGTATTCAACATCTAATAGTCTTAAACAAAGGTTTTGGTAGGTTCTAGCCACTAGTCCGTTAAATGCATTATAAGGAGAAAGAGCTCGAATTTGATAGTGAATTTGTGCAATTGTTTTTAAGTTCTTTTGAATTTTAGTATTTCCAAGAGCTAAGTCTAAATCTTGGCGCAGTTCTTTTATAACTAAATTATTTTGAGGTGCAGTATAGAGCGTTAGATTGGTGAAATAACTTTTAATAACCGATTCCTTTTTATCTCTTATTTGGTCGGCTCCTTTTTGAAACGATTTAAGAAAGACAGGTCTGAGTTTCTCAATTGATAGTATACGCAAATTAGAGCACCAATCGAGATATTTTAAAGCACCTTCAATTTGTTCGTCGTTCAAAGCATTTTCAGAAGACAAACCTTCTAATAAACGCGAAAGACTTATAGGTACCCCTTCAAGTTCGAGCGAGAATCTCAGATCAGCTAATCGCATAAGGTAGATAAAATCGAATACCTGAGGATCATCGATAGCATAGATAACACCATTTAAGAAATCTAGGCTTCTTAAGCATTCAGTTTCAGCCGAATCATATTCAAAATTTAACACCTTTAATCGCTCCTTAAGAGAAACCAATTGATTAAAGGGTAATTGTGAATTTATCATAACGTGTCGAAAATAATATAAAATTTCGACATAAATGGTATAAAAACACGATTTTTAAGTAGATTTAGCAATAGTTTAATTTTCTATCTTCAAAAAAAACCTACCTTTGCAAACAGAAAAAAAGGTCAATATGATCCAGGTAATTTCAAACACCATTCTAAAAGCAAATCCACATCAAATCCAATCATGAAACAAATATCAGAATACTTCGGAAAGAGCGTATTCGGTCCAAAAGCGATGGCCGAGTATGTTAGCAAAGAAGCCATTAAGGCCGTTAACGAATCAAGAAATTCAGGCAAGCCAATGGACCGTAAAATGGCGGACCAAATTGCAGAGGGCATGAAAAATTGGGCTATCGAAAGAGGCGCTACCCATTACACCCACTGGTTTCAGCCATTACGTGGTTCGACTGCAGAAAAGCATGATGCATTTTTCGAACCTACTGGAATAGATACTGGAATAGAAATATTTGAAGGTAAAGCACTTGTACAGCAAGAACCAGATGCTTCTAGTTTTCCTAGTGGAGGTATTCGCAATACTTTCGAAGCACGTGGTTATAGCGCTTGGGATCCGTCTTCTCCAGCTTTTATAATGGAGAAAGCAAGCGGAAAAACTTTATGCATTCCAACAATTTTTGTTGCCTATACTGGTGAAGCATTAGATTATAAAGCACCTTTAATTAAGTCAACTAATTTTTTAACAAAAGTAACGACCGAAGTTTGTCAGTTGTTTGATGCGAACGTAAAAAACACAAAAGTTTCTTTAGGTATTGAGCAAGAATATTTCTTAGTTGATGAAGAATTGTACCACCAGCGTCCTGATTTAGTTTTTGCTGGTCGCACACTCGTTGGTAACATGCCTGCAAAAGGTCAACAATTAGAAGATCATTATTTTGGAAGTATTCCTGATAGAGTTTACAACTACATGACCGATTTTGAAAAGGAAGCGCTTAAATTGGGTATTCCACTTAAAACACGTCATAATGAAGTAGCACCTGGACAATATGAATGTGCTCCAATGTTTGAAGAAGCAGATATTGCAATCGACCACAATTCCTTATTAATGGATGTGATGCAATCGGTAGCAAGTAGACATCAATTAAAGGTTATTTGGCACGAGAAACCATTTAAAGGTGTTAATGGTTCTGGTAAACATAATAATTGGTCTATCATTACCGATACTGGAGTCAACTTATTATCTCCAGGTCATAGCCCAATAGATAATTTACAATTCTTAACCTTTTTTATTAATACAATCAAAGCCGTTCATGACAATGCCGATTTATTAAGAGCAAGTATTGCCACCGCTGCCAACGACCATCGTTTAGGCGCCAACGAAGCACCACCAGCTATTATGTCTGTGTTTATTGGTAGTACCTTAACAGATGTATTAGGACAATTTGAACAGTCTAAAGCCACTAAAAAGACGGGAAAAGTCAGCGAGAAAAAAATAAGTGTTTACCGTATTCCTGAAATTTTACTAGATAATACCGATAGAAACAGAACTTCACCTTTTGCTTTCACAGGTAACAAATTTGAGTTCAGAGCAGTAGGTTCTAGCGACCATTGTGCTAGCGCTATTATTGTTCTAAATACCATTGTAGGTCATCAACTAACAAGCTTCAAAAAAGAAGTCGATGCTTTAATTAAGAAGAAAGTCAATAAAATTCAAGCCATCGAACAAGTTTTAAAATCGTATGTTAAAACATCTAAGAAAATACTTTTTGAAGGCAATGGTTATAGCGATGAATGGGTTATAGAAGCTGCTAAGAGAGGATTGAGCAATATCAAAACTACACCATACGCTTTAGATGCTTATACCTCTAAACAAAGCAAAGAATTGTTTGTAAAAAATAATATTTTTTCTGATAAAGAACTTGAGGCTAGAACAGAAATCAAATTCGAGAATTACTTATTGAAGATTCAAATAGAAGGTAGAATCTTAGGCGAATTGGTAAAGAATTACATAGTACCATCTGCTGTAGAATACCAAAAGAAACTCATCGATACCATCGAAGGACTTAGTAGAATTGGTCAAACAAAAGCACAGAACAAACATTTGTATGATTTAGCTACAGAAATCTCCCTACACATTAATACCATTTGGGAAAACAATGATAAAATGGTAGAAGAGCGCAAGAAGGCTAATAATATGACGCATACAGATAAGAAAGCAAAAGCGTATTGCGACAAAGTAAAACCATATTTTGAAGCTATCAGAGAGAGCGCAGACAAGTTAGAAGAACTAATAGATAACGATGCTTGGAAATTGCCTAAGTACCGCGATTTATTGTTTTTAAAATAAGAGACTACACACAAGTTACTTATACAACAAATGAGAGAAACGCCGTCAAATTTTGACGGCGTTTTGCTTTTTATACCTTTTTTTTAGGCTCAATTAAGTAGCATCTATTTAATTTATAAGAAGTTAGCACTGTGAAACTAGAAAAGCCTTGATTAGAATCAAAATCTTTGAAAAAAGAAATGCCCCTGTAAAAGGGGCACTCTTTGAAAAAAACTAACCTAACGGTTATCTATCACATTAACACGTAATGTCGCAATTAAATATTTGAAAATTAGTTGACTATAATCCACGATTCGCTTCATTTTCTATTTTAGTTTCCTACAAATCGTTAAACTTTTATACAGAATGAACTAACAAATCGGCATTAATTATGATTATATTTACATAATTCAACCTTATTCAAATTATCATATTTTAGAACTTTTTTTGAGTAAAAAATACTAGTTTTGGACTACTTTTTAGTATTTTAATACTAGTTTTTTACCTAACACAAAGGAAATTGGTTGTTAAGAATTGGTCAAGTACTAATTTTCATTTTTTTCCAATTGTGTATAAATTTTCAAACAGATTAAATTGCATATCACCAATGTTTCTAGTAATCAAATCATTAATATCATTTAACGAGGGTCAAGGGATGTTAAAAATTTTGCATTTTGGCACTATTTGAGACTATTTAGCTTATTTTTCCATACCTTTTTGAACCTAGTTGTCAACGAGTGTACGTCATATTTAGGCTTAAAATGGAAATATTGATGAAAATTTAATAATGGTTACATTTCTAGATTTAAACTAATTTTGAAGCTTTCGATTTTGAAACACCTACGCCCCATTATTGCCCTACTGATTTCATTTGCTCTGGTTTATTTATTTCTAGATAATTATTACGGGGTTTTTCATCAAGCTTATCTTTGGGATGAATTAGGCGTCTATAGCAGAGGTGCTATACGAATGTCGCAAGAAGGCCTCGGTTTGTTGCCTAGTGCTTTAGAAGATGAATTGTCTAGAGGTCACCCTTTACTTTGTCCTTTCTATTTTGGACTCGCATTTAAATTGTTTGGATGCACACCTTTAGTTGGACATATTGCAGCAGTGCTGATTAATTGCACAGCTTTCGTTTTTCTTTATCTCATCATAGCGCGCTATATGGAGCAGTTTTTTGCATGGGCAGCAACAATGGCAATTTTCTTACAACCCATGTTCTTAGCGCAATCTCTTTTGATATTACCAGAAACGATGCTGCTTTTATTCACTATGATGGCTCTCTACAGCTATTTAAATCGGAATTGGATATTTCTAGCTATAAGTATTACTCTGGCCTTGTTTACAAAAGAATCGGCGCTTATATTGCCTATTGCATTTTTATTTGCAGAATTAGTTGTGTCGGCACGCTCTATAAAATGGCGTTTTTTATTCACTGTTATTTTTGTTCCAATTGCCCTATTGACCGTTTTTTTTATTATTCAGAAGATTCAAAGAGGTTATTATTTCTATCCTTTACATACAGAGTTAGCTAAATTTGAATGGTATTTTATAAATGAAAGGTGGCAAGGCTTTAAAGATTTTTCTTTTTACCAACAAGGACATGCTTTAGTCTTTTTTCTGTTTGTGGCGGGTATTGCTTTAAGTGGATTTAAGTTAAAAGATTTTAGAAATGCTTTAATCATTCTACCCTTGATTGTATTAGGCGGCATTGGATTCCTTGTGTTTAATTACTATTTGAGTCGATATACCTTGTATTTTATGTTGCCCTATTATCTGATAGTGGTATTATTGGTTTATAGAGCAGCTCGTCGCAACGTTTCTATTGCCTTATATGTTTATTTATTTATTGGATTAGCTGGAATTTATTATTGGAATGGCGAAGAAAGATATACAGATGTTGATTTTTCGTATGTTCCACATATTAAGAATTTACAAGAAACACTCACCGAATTAGACCAAGAAACATACAAAGACCAATCAATTTTAATGAATTTTCCATTAGTAGCATGTTATTGGGAAAAAGAGAATGGATATAAGAGAAAAGCAGATTATAAGATTGTTTTAGACACCCTTCAAGAAGTTCAGTATCTTGTTTTAACACATCCTGGAAATATGGGAGATTCGGTACTATTCAAGAACAAATTTAAATTTCATAAACACATAGGCGATGTTAAAACGTATTCGATTATTTATAAACGGATAAAACAATAGCACATCTTAAGATTATAAAGTTGTTTAAAATCTATTTTTAAAAGCTCATTATTGATTTATAATAAACTTAAAATATATAGAATAAACCTATAGTTACATGTTTTTAGAGTTAGAATTAAATTCTATATAATACTAACACATTGAAAATAAATTGCAATAACCCCAAACGGTTAAAAGAAAAAAACTGTTTAACGAGCAGAGGCCGTCATCGTTTCTAACAAAGCCTGTCTAACTTTATCACTTACATCGTGTAAAGGCATACGAACAGTTGTCCCACAAATACCTAGAGCTTCCATGATAACTTTAATACCACCTGGACTTCCATCTGCAAAGATTAAATTCATAGCATCTAAAAGTTGATTATGGAGAGGTAAAGCCTCTTGAAATTGACCCTCCAAGCCTAAGCGAACCATCTCACTAAAAATTTTAGGATAGGCATTAGCAATTACAGAAATAACGCCGTCCATACCCAGAGAAAGGAAAGGATGAGTTAAAGCATCATCACCACTTATTACGGCAAAATTATCAGGGCGATTTTTCAAAATATCCATACACTGAGTGAAATTTCCACTAGCTTCTTTAGTACCTAGAATATTAGGATGCTCAGCTAATTTCAAAGTAGTTTCGGTACTGATATTACTACCAGTTCTACCTGGAACATTGTAAAGTAATAAAGGTAAAGGCGACTTATCAGCTAAGTGCGTATAATGTTTAATGATGCCTTGTTGATTCGGTTTATTATAATAAGGACTAACACTTAACAGTGCGGAAATGCCATCTAAGTCTTGATATTTAATTATTTCCGCCACCTCTAAAGTGTGATTACCACCAATGCCTAAAACAAGGGGTAAACGACCATTATTTTCGGTGCGAATAGTTTCGAGAATACTTTGTTTTTCTTGTTTAGAAATGGTTGGACTTTCGCCGGTAGTTCCGAGAATGACTAAATAATTGACGCCATTATCGACTAAGTGATGAACTAATTTTTTAAGACCATCAAAATCAATAGAAGCGTCTTGGTTAAAGGGCGTAACGAGAGCTACTCCTGTTCCTTTTAATTGCTGCGAAATAATGTGTGCCATAATGCTGATGTTTAAGTTAATGAATTTTGCTTAGATTTTTACCTATTTCGATTAAATAATTTTCGCAAGGATTAGCGCCATTAGGACTGATGAGTAATTCATAGAAAT
>JADLHV010000120.1 GCA_020848595.1 Bacteroidia bacterium | reverse complement strand
GGAAATGAAAGAAATTGGAAATACTATTAAAATGATTAAATTAAAGCGTAATGGTTTGCAACAACAGGTTCGAATTATATTATAAAGGTTAGTTTGTGATTATTTGGTTTTCCCTCTATCAGCTTTGGTAGGGGGAAACTTAAATATTTTATTATGTTATTAATACAAGGAACAATTAGAGAAAACAGCTTGGCGTCAAAAGTATTTGATTATGTCAAGAGTATTTGCGGAAGCAAAATAAAGGCTTCCCTCACGCTTGAGAAATTCAATACAATTCCTACGACATATCTATCCGGAACAGATGAATTGTATTTATTCGGACACAAAGCAGTCATACTCATACTGAGTAGTTATTACGTAATGCCTCCGGCTTTGTTTCTCAACTGGTTAAATCAATTAAACCAGAAACAATTAATTGATATATTTGCTGACAAAACAGTATTCATTATATCTACCCAGGGAGAAGGTAATTTAAATGAAGTCCCGGTAAACATCATAAGAACGCTATTGATAAAAATGTTTGATTTTAATGATATCGAGGCTAAAATTTGCATTAAGCATGCAATGGTCAATAAAGATAATTTAAATGACGGCAGGATAGATAGGCTTATAGAGAAGTATATCTGCTAGCTTATATAAATCAAACCCAAGTTTAAAAAAAACAAATACGTGTGGATATATAACAATCGCTATGAATTGATTATATATATTTGCAAATGCCTTGTGATCAACCAATTAAGATAGCTGCAAGATACAATAGATTGACATCAGATCAATTATATCAATATGCTAGATATGTGTGCAATTTGGACAAAGGAGAGAAAAGAATAAATAAAAAGACTTACTCTCTTGTTGTTAAATTGTTTAACGAAGAAATACTGGAGCTTATTTATAAAGATCATTATGTATTTAAGTTGCCATTTAACATGGGGATTTTATACATGGGTGAAGAAATAAACAAAAGGAAAAGAATCAAAAAGCTTGTGATCGATGAAGACGGTAACACATCTTACAAACTGGTTCAAAACAATAATGGTGTGGCATCCATTTTTAGATTGAGATGGGAGAAAGAAGGAATTAAGCACTTTAATGCTGGATTGTATTATTTTTATTCTGAAAGACCAGCAAGAAGCAAAATAGGAAGATATATAGAAGAGCAAAATTCAAGTTCGGATAAAAAAAATTATAGAGCGTACCCAATAATAAGAAATTGAAAACAAGATTTTTAGAGGTTTGTAACATAATTGAGGATATTATTAGCTTCAGGGATTTTGACGAGGTGGACGAAACTTATGTCAAAAAAATGATATCTGAATTCGCTAGAAAAATAGAAACCGACGAACAGTTAGTCCATCGAGTAGCCCTTGTAGAGGTAAAAGATCATGTAGTGGAATGTCCTTCTGATTTAAGTTCTATATTGCAAGTATGTTACAGGGGACAAAACAATCCTCCGATTGTCAAAGGACAAGTTACGAAATGGGTACATGAAGTATTAGATGGAAGTGACTGAAAGTATAATATCACACTAGACTGCCCAGAGTGTCATCAAGAAAAATGCGACCATAGAGACTCATTGGTTACTATAGATGTTGATGACATATGGAGACAGCAACATCCTGAATACTCATATATGCACATGAATCACATGTATAGATGGGGTGGAATGAATAAAGAAAACATACCTCTTTTATGCTCTCCATATAATAATGAATTTCATATTATAAAATATGCCCAGCATAATTTTCATAATGCAAACTACCATATTGGAGGGTGTATGAACCTAGACGAAAGGCTAATGTCTAATGTTACTACCGAATATACTATTTCAAATGGCTTAATAAAATTAAATAGAGAAGGTGGAGATCTTTTAATTGCATACATGGGACAATTGATTGATAAAAAAGGATATAATATGGTCCCAGACCTTCCGGAAGTAATAGAAGGGATTAAATGGTATTTTGAAGAATTGATGTCATGGAAAGCATATAGAAAAAACAAAGACAAGCATGACTTAAATGCTTTTAATATTGCAAAAGCAGAGAGACATAGATTGCAGCGCGTAATTAATGAAAAGCTACAAACACCATCTTATACAGCATGGATGTCATTTTTAAGCAATAGATGGAAGCGAACTATTAATGATAATAATTATTTTGGACACATGAATAAGAATGCTCCTGATTATTATGATCAAACAATGTCAATTTTAACTAGAAAATGAGCGAAAAAAAGCAAGGCTCTGTAAGAAATACTTTTGAAAAAGGCATGCATTTAGACAGCCTTCATTCTATGCAGCCAAAAGGCACATATAGAGAAGCATGGGCTGTTACAAATAAATCAGATAAAGAAAAAAACTCAGGAGTAATAAATGAGGCCGCTAATGAATTATGGTGTCCATTGCCAGATGGGATCATAAGGTCTTTGATATATATTGAGGAAAGGGATTATTACATAGGTTTTTTCAAAATGAATTCTGGAATTTCAGAGATTGGCATCATAAACGAAAAAACAAAGCAATATACTAAAGTTGTAGATGACAATGATTTAATAGAACCGCTATTATTTAGTGACCAGGAGTGGAATTCATTAACGGCTAAGGTTATGCAGCCATGTAATCAGTTGCATATTTATTGGAGCAACGGAGATTATTATTACAGGCTAAATATAGATGATAAATGCAAGGAGTGGAAAACAACTCCGATAAAATTATTTAGAGAGCATTGTATCGGTATCATTGAAACAACGGTTTTAGATGGTGGTGGATCCGGACTACCGAATGGAATATATCAGGCTTTTCTAAGATTAAAAGACGCAGACGGCAATTCAACAAATTGGTTTAGAATATCTCAGCCTACTCCAATAGGCGAAGGATTTGAAGGAGACAATATTGCAGGTTTTAATTCCGGTAAAGCTATAAGCATTAAAACAGACAATCTACACAAAGATTACGGAATTTGCGACATAGGAATTTACTCAATTGTAGGAGGCAGACCAGTTCTTAAGTGGGTTGATACTGTGGCATATGGGAAAGGTATGATAGATTATTACTATCGTGGCGACACAGGTAGGGAAATATCCCTTCTTCCTTCCGACGTTTTACAAAGGAATGATTTATACATCAGAGGAAAAAGCTTGACTCAGTATGACAGCCATTTGGTATTATATAATTTAAGAGCAAATAATAATATAGATTGGCAAAGAGACGTAAATAATTTTAAATTTTACTGGCAGATATACGGAGTCCCTGCTAGAGATGCACACAAATACAAAGGATTAAGGCCTAATGAAAACTACTGGTTTGGGATCCATGGTAATTATACCGATGGAACCAAAACAACTGATTTTGCAGCAATAAACAGGGAACCAACTGCAGCTGAATTGGAAATGATTAGATTACCCGGTTGTGATTGCGAAGTACCTGCGTGGGAAGTTACAGATACTACTAAAACAACAAAAGTTTTTTGTGACCTATCAAGGCTTACAAGCAGGCAAAACCGAACTCATACATTAGAAGAAATAGAAGATAACGACTTTGTTACAGAATATATAACTGATCCCAAAACAGGCCTTCCTGTTCCAGATAACACTTTTGAGAACGCTTCTGCTGGAACAGTATTGAAGGATTTAAATAATGATGTTGATGATGCAATTGGATCATCAAATGGCAAAGACACTGCATCGATACGCGCTATTTGTGAAAACTTTAGAGAAGTTTTAGTTGATGCTGTGGCATTACATGGAGGAGACCTAGAAAAAAGCACGAGATTTGATGGAATCAATAAGATTGAAGCATATCACTTTGCACAAGCTTGTCAAGAATGTAAAGATGAAAATGGAAATCCGTTATACGCTCCTAATACTTTTTCAGATCTTATTAAACAAGTTGTGGAATAATGGGACTAATCGACAATATAAACAACGGTTGTTCGGGCGAAGGATGTTCTGGTGGCCAGTGTAAAGGAGGTGGTTGCTCAGGTGGAAGCTGCGCAGGAAATGGATGCAGCAATAACCCGGCTAATAATGCAGAGTGCACCAATAAAGAAACCCTTGAAACCAATGGATACAAAGGAGGAGGCGCTAGAGAGGCGATTAGAAGGCAATTAAATAAAGCACTAGAAGATTATTATAATTATAAATGCAGTAGAAGAACGGTAGACAATGTTCACTATTTAGATACTAAAATTCCTTGCGACACAGAAGGCAGTATAAGATACGAAGAAGATACCGCATATAAATGTATCGGTGGGACCTGGCATCATGCCGATGCTGCAATCATACAAGATAAAAATCAAAAATACGAAACTCAAAAAGAACAAGAACCGCTATATTTAACAATTGGTGGAGGAACAAATCCTTGTCAAGAAGAGCCTATTCTTGATCACCATGGATGTATAATAGGATATAAACCGTTTTTAGTATCGGAGGGCGAATTTGGAGTATGGATGACGACCGAAATTTATCCAATGACAAAGAACTGCGGAGAAACGGATGCCGTTGGAGACTGTGAATATGTCTATGGAAAAGAAGCAGGTAAAAATGTAAGATTATTTAGGACTCCAAGTGTTTCCAATGTTCCGTTTTTTTTAGGGGGTAAAGATGGCGTTCCTTCAAGGTACGAAGGAGCTACTTTAGAAGATGATGGAGCCTATGTTTTTATGATAGGCTTAAGAATAGAAGGAATAACACCTCCTAGAAATCTGCCCAAACCATTATGTAAAATAAATCCTTACACAGGAACATATGTTGAAAGAACAGAAGGTAATAAAACCGTAATAGGGAGTGGTGATTTAATAAATTTATTTCTTGGTGACGTTAGTGGCGATCAATATGCAGTCCCTAAAATAGGACTAAATGGACCGGAATACTACGACGTAGATATCAATAATAATAACCAGTTTTTTAGAGGCGGACTTGGAGAAATACCAGTTCCTGCCTTTGTGTTTCATAGCCCAGACCTTCACCTTAGAAGACCTAGCTTAGATGCTTACCGAATTATAATAGAGGGCGAAAAACACGGAGAAGGATTTAGGTATGGACTTTATGACAGAGGAGAAATCCCATCTGATTTTTATAAAGAAAGACTTCAGCAAAAAGGAACCAGGCAAGCAATAAATCTAAGTAGATTTTCTCAATATCCGGATCCGCGAGTCATGTGTGTAAAAGCCATGAGTTATGTAAGGGCAAATTCTACACTAAGCAATAGCGACAGGTTTACATATCCTTTATTGAACAAATATAAAGAAAGCTGCTCGTATATTGAATTAAACCCGGGATCTCCAAAACTGCCATTAATAAACAGAGGTAATGTTCCTCCAAGACCTACTGGAGATAATGCATACACTGATGAGTCTTTTGTTGGTGACACTAAAAATGCTGAAAGGATTTTAAAAGGAGCTGTACAATACGCTACAGTAGTTAGGTATATTCCAAATCAATACGGAAGCCCTATTTTACAAACATATATTCCAATAGGATTGGAAATAGGAAGTGATAAAGACGGAAATCCATTGACTGGTGGCCAGGCATTATGTGGAGACAGCTTTGTGGGTGGATACGCGATAAAAAGAAGTAGCTATGTATCTGACAAAGTGCCTGATGTAATAGTTTCATTGCCTATAGACCCTGATACGGCTAGCCTTGGCAGATGGGGCCCATTGATTAAATTTCTATGGAAAGTCACTGGTGTTAAAGGATGGGGCGAACTTCCTGTATCTGGGAATGAAGGCCAATTCGCCAACACACTTCATTTGAACGATAGAAACGGAGTCCAAAACACAAAGGGAAGTGATATCTATTATCCGTCATTAGCTAAAACAAATAATTACGGCTATTTTAATTCTGACTGCAACTTGCATTTCAGACAAACAGGAGCTTCGGATTTGGGAGAAGTTCACATACATAGATTAAAAGAATTAAATAGGGATTCAGCACTACCATGGGGAAGCAAATGGCAAGAAGGTTTTTTAAACAGAATAATGATACCGTGGAATAAGCCATCTGGTTTCAAAAAATTATTATTTGCGCTTGCTTTATTTTATTTTGTTTATATAATTGGAGGTACGTGGATTATAAACGGATTAAATGACATGGCAAAGTCATTTATTGGATGGACGTCAGCCAATATAGTAGCTCTTATAATCGGTATAATAGAAATCATTGCAGGAATAGCCTGGATAATACTATGGGCTACAAGCTCTGAGGACAACAAATTCTTAGCCAGAACGCTAGGCATTGATTTACAATATCCTGATATAAAGCACTCCGGGCCTATTGCAGGAGGGGCCTCTGACAGAGCTATGAGAGAAGGCAGGATTAGGCAGTTTGAAAACAACTACCATAAAATAAATCACGATTATTCTATTCCAAATAATATTGAAAAAGGATTTGGGATGGGGGACCCATATATTACTTGTAATTGCCCTTGCGAAAAAACAAATAAAGTAGTTTATAGCAATAGGCAATACCAAGGAAGCCCAATAGATTCTTGGGCTAATTTCAAAACAAACAACTTTCTGCTTGTAGATGCCGGGCTAGGTCCAATAACGAAGACATTCGAAATGTTTGGCAGATTATATGCTCATACAACCGATCACCTGGTCCCAATAAGTGCTAATCCAGGAGCCGTAGATATGGAGGTAATGGGAGAAGGCAAATTACTTACAGGCTCTTTGGCTATGTTTGGAGGAGTTATAGAAGGAGTGGCAGGACTTAAAGATCCTAATGCTGCAGAAGTTACTGGATTTGGATATATATTTCCAGACAGAGATGCAAGGGATTGGTATTTATTTGATGGATCTGGAAAGCCAATGTCATTAGGCGATTTCGGAGTAAGTCAATTTTTTAACGAGAACATGGAATTTGAATTGCTTAAGCAATTTCCAGGATTTAATCTAGTTGATAAAAAAATAGATGGTGGTATCGGATATAGCTTAGGTATCGACCACGAAAATGGATTTGTGTTTTTGACAAAAGTAGATTATAAGTCTAGTGGAACCGATATAAAAGTAAAGGGAACAGATGGATGCATGATCAGCCAGCCAATGAAAGCAGAGTGCAATAAAAGTTGGACGCTGACATTTGATCTATACGCTAAACAATGGGTTGGATTTGAATATTTCACACCTCATTTATATGCGTGGAATAGATTCTCAATGTACAGTTTTAATAAAGAAGGTATGTGGCGACATAATGCACAGGGAGTGTATCAAACATTCTATGGCAAGTACTATCCTTCAATGATAGAAGTGGTAGTTATTAATGAGTCATCATTGGATCATTTCGACTATTCAAGTACTATAGTAGATACCGAGGCATATAAATGGAAAGAATGC
>JADLHV010000119.1 GCA_020848595.1 Bacteroidia bacterium | reverse complement strand
TCATATTTATTAACAGTTCCAGAACCATCAACATCATATATGAGCTTATATTTCACCATATCTAATGCTCCAATTGAATTGCCATAATTGGTTACTCTGTAATTTATTGTTAACTCTTCACTATCGTTTTGTATGCTGAGTATCTTAGATTGAAGATTGGAAAATTGCAGTGAACCTTTTACAACTACTGTTTTAATCAGATTATTTCCTGTCGCTACATTTATTTTACACTTGCTATTATCAGATACACAGGTTACTTCTTGTTTGACTGCCGTTTGACTATATAAATCAATATTACCACAATTTAGTATAGCTCCAGATGATGTTATATTAAATGTAAAATAGAGACTATCTCCCGGTGCAATACTATCTTTTAAACTAAATTCTACTTCTGTTGCTCCATTAATATCTTTTTGTTTTGTTAAACTGTCTATTGGCGGATTATAATATCCAATATAGGAACTCGAATCATAATAAATTCCTGGAGGTAACACTATTTGATACTTATCTTCAATGCCGGTATATCCAGGTCCTAGATTTATTATTTTTACTTTAACATTACTCGGTTTTTGACATGGAAATAATGTGTCTGATTGGACTTTCAATAAAGTATAATAAGGCCTACTTACTCCAACAATGTTCAATGGATTACTAATAGCTGGATAGACTAAAATTGGATCCCCACATTTTATATTTCCAGAAGCTGATGCTCGTATATAATTTCCACTCGAGTAATCGCAACTTGTTTGAACTCTAAAATACAAGATTATCTTATTCTTATTGGTATCACTAACACCTTTAAACCCATTTGACAAACTAGAATTTATTGAAGATAAGTTCCATTCATAACTTGTTCCACTTTTTAAAACAGGTTCTGATATAGAAGTCCAAGCGTTTTTATGTGGATACTTAATTCGACATGAACCCGCTACTACACTCATACCTATTGGCAAATTGATAATGCCCTTTGTATTGTATCCTGTTGTTGATCCAATATTCTCAATGGTCATTGTATAGGGCGTACCTGCACATAAATCGGCCACATTAGTTGAATCAGACAAACTAACTTGGTATTGGGTGTTTTGTGGTTCTAAATACAATACAATTCTTTCTTTCTGACAAGGGTAAGATGCTAAATTTGATGGATAACCTGAGCAATTCCATCCAGCATATAAAACAACACTATCCTTCTTACATGAATTGTATATGGCTCTTACTCGAAATTTGCGGGTTGTATTGCTATTTATTGTGCCTATTTTATAAATCTGTTGGCTATTTGGCAATAAGGTATCACCTTTTATATCCAAAATTTGAACTATCTTTATAGCACCACTATTGTCTGGTGAGAACCATGAATTTATATTACTAAAAGTTGAAGAATAATTGGTAAAATTTAATTCCCATTCTGCAGTATCCTGTGCCGAATAAATAATAGATGAAACTGGCTTAATTGAATATACTGGTTTATTATATACTATATCATCTGTAAATCCAGAACTTATTGTATCGTATCCTGGCGCTAAGGTACCTTGTCGTTCAAATATAAAATCGTATTTCAATTGAACTGGTCCATTCGTTTGAATCTCGCAACTTGGCTCTAATTGTGCTAGAAAATATCCGTGAAATCCATCGTCACTTGGAAATATATTCCCTGATGAATCTGTATAGGATTTTGTAACATCAAAACTCATTGGATTTGAATTCGGATTAATCGCTTTTAATGAATCCTGAATTTCGAAGGCGGTTTTATTGGAACCACTAGTGCGATATTGCGACATAGTGGCATTTTTTAAACTATACCCTGATGGCAAATAATATTTAATAGCTTTTAGTCGAGCAAAATTTCGATACTCATACGGAAATTGATTATTACCTCCATAACTGCTTCCGCCAATCCCTAAATAATAATAATTGTTAACGTTAATTTTAGAACAAGAATTTATCTGATAAACATCATTACAACAAGTAGTAAAAAAATACCCTGAAAGTACCATTTGACCAGAGAATGTATCACATTGAAATTTGTTTGAATTACTCGTTGGATTTGTAATATTACTTGTGTAAAATCTGTTACTGAAAACTATATTTGAGATGGCTCCTTTAATATTCCCAGAAACCCTAAATTTAACGCGTACTTCTAAACTATCATCATTACTATATCTAAATCCCGATGATACACAAGACTGCATAGAGTCTGTACTAAGATCTATTTTAAATGTAGCATTATTCCCTGAAATTGTCTTCCAACTTTTTATTTGATTACAATTAACTGAAATTGAAACTCCTCGACGCCAAACTATTAATTGAATCCCGGCAATATCTAAGTGCTTTCCATTGGTGATTAAACTTTCTATGTAGGCATTTCTCCATGTTATAATAGATGAAGTTCTCTTTACTACTCCATGAAATTTTGCTAAAATTGTATCTCCAGTCATGCACCTTTCTTCTCTTATTTTAGTACTATCTAAAACGCCTCCAACATCTGGTTTTCCATCGTTATTATTATCTGGTAGTCCAAAATTAATCCTCTGCACTTTGAAATCGCTAAATTTCATTCCGCCTCCACAATTACTTATACAATGTATTTTTAATTGGCTTGTTTGACAAAATAAATAAAGCCACTCGTCTGGTTTGCAATTTTTATCTGGATTATATCTTATCTGTAAAGTTATGTTTTGATTGCCATTTGCACCTGCTTTTGAACAATCCGCTTTAAGATAATAAACAAGCTCTGATCCCGATAATATTATTGGAACAGGATGAGGAAAATATCCTCTTAATGTATCACCTTTCATTACTATACTATCAGGTTTCCATGTCGCCGTTAAATCTGAATTAATAAAATACAAATCATTTTTTTGCATCGAATGCTTTAAGCCCTTAGGTATAATAATATCCACTAAGTAAGATGCCGAGGTGCTTCGATTTAGCAAACTTGCAGAACTTAAAAATGTTCTAAATTCTCCAACTTGATTATTAACTAAATCAGTTGGAATAAATGAGCTCGCACTGCAATATTGTTGATCGTATACTTTTCCCCAAGTCCAATTTAACTTTTTTAAATTGTTGCATTGATCTTTATAATCTGCAGAATATGCCCAACTGTTTATTACAATACTAGCATTACTACACTTGGGTGGTGTGCACGATTTTGTATCCCATGTAACATATAATGTGTCTCCTGGCGCTAAAGCTGGACTTACTACACGAAACAATCCAATAGGATATAATCCTATGCAACCGTAGTAACTTAAATTATACGACCCACTAGTACTATCAATAATTGGTTTTTTCCATTTGTCTTTATAACCCACTTTTATCCGAATTGAATTCGTGTCAAAAGTTGAATAAACGTAATAATAATTAGCTGAAATACCGACTCTCGGAGAATTTGCTGTCATATTGCCAATATTGACAAATCTTACTTCCGATTTAAACGTGTTATTCGAATAACAAGTCGGCGCAAATGGCAATGGAATAGCTTTTAAATTCGGTGTCTTATTACTAATTATTGCCGAGCCCGAAATCTTACTAACTTGACATGTTTTTGAATTACAACCCCAACTTAATTCAAAATTTGTATTTAAAGATTTACATCCTAAAATTACTGAAGAATCTATAAATGTTATTAATTCATTTTGATCCAAAAGGGTATCTTTATTTCCGATATTTTTAAAGTAACTACCACCAAACACAGTAATGACAGTATCTCCCTTAAACTGGCTAGTCCCATTACTCGTATAAAATGTTTTAATATCTTTTCCATTAATACGCTTTAAAATTAACTGCTTTAATGGACCTTTTCCATAATTTCCAATAGTTATACTTCTTGTAAATTTAGTGCCAATATCTCCTGTAAATGACAAATTTGTAATTGTTCCAAATTGCGCTGAAGGAACCTTTACCGAAAATGGTATAGAGCTTCCAACATCATAATTGCCTAAATAGTCAACTCGCACAACTATAGCTGGAGTATTATTAGAATTGAGATAACTAAATAAATTACAATCTGCTGTTAATTCTACTCTAAATTTAAAATTCTTAGCAATCAATAAATTTGGTGCACTAAAAATCGGTTGATTTAAATTACTAATATTGCTTTCTACTAGACCAGTTCCTTTTAATGTTCCTTTAATATATTGAATGCCTGGAGGCAATACTAATTTCACCTGGATATTGCTAACAGTACCAGAAGAGATATTATATACTTCTATATTCGCTGTATCATTTAAACCACAAATAGAAAGATTTTTAGGTCCTGTGGCTAAGGCAGACACTCTGTTTCCTTGAGCATTTATTCTTAAAATGCTCAAACACAACCATAATAGAGAGATAATGAACCTATTACAGTAAATTTTCTTCAAGATAGCAAATATATTAATAAATTGTTGATTAATCCAACATAATTAGAATTTAAAAACTTTAGATATCTTTGCCCCGTCATGATAACACAAAGAGATAACAGCGTATTTGAGCTGATTGAACAAGAAAGAAAGCGTCAAGAACACGGCATAGAACTGATTGCTTCAGAAAACTTCGTTTCTAACCAAGTTATGGAAGCTATGGGCTCGGTGCTTACAAATAAATATGCCGAAGGGTTGCCAGGTAAACGCTATTACGGTGGTTGCGAAATCGTAGACCAAGTAGAACAATTGGCAATAGATAGAATTAAACAACTTTTTGGCGCCGAATGGGCTAACGTTCAACCTCACAGTGGTGCTCAAGCTAATGCTGCTGTCATGTTAGGATGCCTGAATCCAGGTGATAAAATTCTTGGATTTGACTTAAGTCATGGCGGTCATTTAACTCATGGGTCACCTGTAAATTTCTCTGGTAAACTATATGTACCAAGCTTTTACGGTGTTGAACAGGATTCTGGAAGAATCGATTTTAACAAAATTGCAGAAATTGCAGAAAGAGAAAAACCTAAACTTATTATTTGTGGTGCTTCTTCTTATAGTAGAGATTGGGATTATAAAACTCTTAGAGAAATTGCCGATAGTGTAGGTGCTTTGTTATTGGCCGATATTTCACATCCCGCTGGTTTAATAGCCGCTGGTTTACTTAATAATCCTGTACCTCATTGTCATATAATAACTTCTACTACCCATAAAACCTTAAGAGGTCCTAGAGGTGGTGTAATTTTAATGGGTAAAGATTTCGAAAATCCTTGGGGACTTAAAACGCCAAAAGGAGAAATGAAAATGATGAGTGCTGTTTTAGACGGTGCTGTATTCCCTGGTACTCAAGGTGGACCACTCGAACATGTCATTGCCGCTAAAGCCGTTGCTTTTGGTGAAGCTCTTAGCCCTGAATATAAATCTTATATGTCTCAAGTTAAAACTAATGCCGCTGCTTTAGCTAAAGCAATGGTTGACCTTGGCTATAAAATTATTTCTGGTGGTACTGATAATCACTTAATGCTTATAGATCTTAGACCTAAAGGTGATACTATTACAGGTAAATTGGCCGAAAATACTTTGGTTAAATGTGATATTACTATAAATAAAAATACGGTGCCTTTCGAAACAAGGTCTCCATTTGTAACTTCAGGTATTCGATTAGGTACGCCTGCTATAACTACACGCGGTATGAAAGAAAATGATATGCCACAAATAGCTCAATTTATAGATAAGGCACTTATGAATCACGATAATCCAGATGTAATCTCTGATATAAAAAATCAAGTTAATTCTTGGATGACCCAATTTCCTCTCTATAAATAATCATGCTTATTTTCCGGTCCATACTTTTGTGGCTGGCATTCTTGCTTGTTTTACTCCAATTTTTTTGGGATTATAACTCTAACATTTTCTTAGGTATATTTTATAGATTCTTGCCAACTATAGTGCTCTTCATTTGGTTCGGTATTTCTATTGTCTTTAAAATAAACATTAAAATCAATGATGAAAATCTACCTAAAATAGCCCTTAAATTGCTCAAATTTGTGCGCCCTTTGTCTAATTTCACTATCATAACTGGTGCTATCTTCAAATATTTACATCTCCCTTTTGGAAATATTATCCTCGCTTTTGGTCTACTTTGTTTAGCAATTTACTTTACCCTTTTAAGTGTTTATGGACACATTGTAGAGGATAAACCAAATGATATCATTGACAATCAAGATTTATAAGTTGATTTTACTACCCTAAATAACTAATTAGTACTTCTAATTAATTGTATCTAAAGTCTTATTAAATGCAGTTTAATTGGATTCTAAGCTATAAAAAATAAGTTTGCTATAAATCCCTTCTATTTTTATTCAAACCGCTGTTAGAATATCTTTTGCACAAAAAAACGCACCAGCTTTTACACTGGTGCGTTAATTATAATTGATTCAGATTAATTATTGCAATACGACACGCTTAGTTACTACCTCGCCATTAACAATTAACTTGATTGTGTAAACTCCTGCTGC
>JADLHV010000118.1 GCA_020848595.1 Bacteroidia bacterium | reverse complement strand
CAATCTTTTAGCGAAGACATTAATATCGAGACCTTTTTCTAATGCAGCTAAAACATACGCTTTTCCATTAGCGAGTGTAAAAGCCAATTCTTGAGCGGCCGTGCTACCAGCTTCTCTTATATGGTAACCAGAAATTGAAATTGTATTCCATTTTGGCACCTCTTTACTACAGTATTCGAAAATATCTGTAATAAGGCGCATACTTTGTTTAGGTGGATATATATAAGTACCTCTAGCGGCGTATTCTTTTAAGATATCATTTTGAATTGTACCAGAAATTTTCTTAAGATCGGCTCCTTGTTTTTTAGCTAGTGCAATATACATAGCGAGTAAAGTTGCAGCCGTAGCATTAATGGTCATACTCGTTGTTATATTCTCGAGTTGAATACCATCAAAGAGTGTTTCAAAATCCTTAAGAGAATCGATAGCTACACCAACTTTACCCACTTCACCTTCTGCAAATTCATGCGAGCTATCGTAACCAATTTGAGTAGGCAAGTCGAAAGCAACAGACAAACCCATAGTACCTTGACTTAATAGATAGTTGTATCGTTTATTGGATTCTTCGGCAGTAGAAAATCCGGCATATTGACGCATAGTCCACAAGCGCCCTCTGTACATATCTTCTCTTACGCCGCGAGTAAAAGGAAATTTTCCAGGCGCTTCAGCATTATGAGTTCCATAACATGTATGAACTTCTATGCCACTATCATTTTTAATTATCTTATTATCCAAATTGTTGCAATTTTAAGGAACAGACGATTAAAAAGAAAAATTAATTCGTCGAGTAATAAAAATTTATAAATTAGAAATACAAATTGATTTCTGCTTTCAAAAAGTCTATAGCTTTATGAGTAGGAATGGTATTTTCAGTTATCATTTTATCGATGATAGCTTTAGAAAGATCAATACCACTAGCACTTTCATCTATATTCTCATAAGTTTCGTGAACCAATTGAATCACTTCTTCTTTAACAACTTTAATAATATTCCAAGCTTGGTTACTGATATAAATTTGTTGAGAGAGGTTGTGCATATACTCTTGATTAACGGCAGATTCCATTAAGTGTTTAAGTCCACGTGCCGTACTAGTGCCATCATTATAATTATTAATGAGCATTTGAGGACTGATTCTTTCAAGGAATAAAATCATTCTTTCATAAGCTTGCAATTTAAGAGGCGTTAATAGACTTGCATTTTGCTTTCGAAGCTCCAATTGCAATCTATTTTGATGATCTTCCATTACCTTGTTAATTATCACGTAACAAACCGCGAGAACTACAAGAGAAGGAATTATGAATTTCAATATTTCTAGAACGTCATGTAAAAGCGGATCCATCGTTGGTATTTTTGAATAAGGAATGCAAATCTAATAAACTTTATTGTCATTGCACCAAAGAAATATTTTTTTTTAAATAGCTTTTCAATATTAGTTAAGAATTTTGAATCTATTTGTCCATATATAATTCAATTTGGTAGAACGAAAGAATGAGTTATGTCACATATATGTTTAAATTGCGAGCAAATCGATATTAAATTTGAATACGCTTCAAAACATCAAGATTGCATTAGATTCTATCAAAGACAATTTGCTTAGAACCATATTGACTTGTCTAATTATAGCTATAGGCATTTCGGCATTAGTTGGCATGCTTACTGCAGTAGACGGATTTGAGAAAGGCTTATCTCAAACCTTTCAGCAAATGGGTAGTAACACTTTTAATATTCGAAATAGAGATGGCAATATACGTATTGGAGGTGGACCTGGAGAAAAGCGCGTTGAGTATGTTCCAATTACCTATTCACAAGCTCGTCAATTTCAAAAAGAATACGATGTACCTTCTATTATTGCGTTGAGTGCATTTGTTAATTTTAATTCTACTTTAAGAAGTCCGACTAAAAAAACCAATCCAAATATTAGAGTGGTATCTATAGACGAAAATTATTTTAGTGTCAGTGGAACAGAGCTATCGTATGGAAGAAATTTCACTGCTAATGAAGCGAATAGTGGTAGTAAGAGTATAATAGTAGGTAGAGATATCGCATTACAACTATTTAACAAAGAAAATGCAGTTGGCAATGTTTTGGGCATGGGCAATTCGCAGTATACTATAATAGGTGTTATAAAAAGTAAAGGGAGTAGTATGGGTATGGGTGGCGAAGATCGAATGGCTTACATTACTAACACAGAAGCAAAAGGACAATACCTTACATCTGAAAGTACTTTTACAATTGCAGTTGCTATAAAAAATGTAAAGCAATTAGATATGGCAATTTCAGAAGCAGAAGGATTAATGCGCTCAATAAGAAGACTTGAAATTGGAACCCCATTAAATTTTAGTGTTGTGGCTAGTGCCTCTATTTCAGAAAAACTCAAAGACAATTTAAGTTCCGTAAAAATATTTGCCACCTTTGTTGCTGTTATAACATTAATTGGAGCAGCTATAGGTTTGATGAATATTATGCTCGTTAGTGTTACAGAAAGGACGAGAGAAATAGGTACAAGAAAAGCATTGGGAGCAACACCTACTATAATAAGGAATCAATTTTTAACCGAAGCAGCAGTTATTTGTCAAATTGGTGGATTAGCTGGAATTATTTTTGGATTATTATTAGGCAATCTTATCTCACTATATATGAAT
>JADLHV010000117.1 GCA_020848595.1 Bacteroidia bacterium | reverse complement strand
TTTCTGATGATTTTTTAAATTGAAATTAAAAGTTCATTCTAAGTAAAAATTTCAAATTAGTCACATTATGGCAGAATTGACCCAGATTTAAAGTAGATATTAGAAATTTTGTCATATTTTTGATTGTGGTATTGCATTTGAAAGAACAAAGTAATTTTATATGAATTTTAACAAGTTAGTATTTGGAGGTCATTTGGATTCCGATGAAGCGGAAAGTGGGAGTGACTTGTTTCCCTTGTTCTCGCAACAAGAAGAAAAAGAAAGTAATAAATTGGTAGTGCCAGAAAGTCTGCCAATATTACCGATACGCAATACGGTACTTTTTCCAGGAGTAGTTTTTCCAATTACGGTTGGTCGAGATAAGTCAATTAAATTGATTAAGGATGCCAATAAAGGAGACAAGACTATTGGTGTATTTGCACAAAAAGATCCTGAAACGGAAGAGCCAGGTATAGAAGATTTAAATACCATCGGTACTATGGCGCAAATTATTAAGATCTTAAGAATGCCAGATGGCAATACAACGGCTATTATTCAAGGTAAACGCAAAATTAAATTAGGTGAAATAATTAGCACCGAACCTTATATACGTGCTCAAGTAAGTGGTATAGATATTCAAGAAGAAAAGCAAGATGGTGAAGTTAGAGCTTTAATTAGCAGTATTAAAGATACAGCAGCTGAGAATATAGAGTTGTCGCCTAATATCCCTTCTGAAGCTAATTTTGCTCTTAGGAATATAGATAGCGATAATTTCTTAGTAAGTTTTATTGCTTCTAATCTCAATATTTCTCTAGCCGAAAAACAAGCAATATTAAATGCACCTACACTTAAAGAAAGAGCGAATATCGTATTTGAACACTTAATGCGAGAGAATCATATTCTTAAACTGAAAGATCAAATTCAAAGTAAGGTCAAAGTAGATATTGATAAACAGCAAAAAGAATATTTCTTACAACAACAAATTCGCGCTATTCAAGAAGAACTTGGACATGATAGTCCTGATAGGGAAATTCAAAGTTTAAGAGAAAGAGGCAATAAGAAAAAGTGGTCGAAAGAAATTCATGAGGCTTTTAACAAAGAACTCGATAAATTGTTGCGTGTTAATCCTGCTAGTCCAGATTATTCGGTAAGTTTAAACTATGCACAGACTTTATTGGATTTGCCATGGAACGAATTCTCAAAGGATAATTTAGATATTAAAAAAGCTAAAAAAGTTTTGGATGCCGACCATTTCGGATTAGAAAAAGTAAAGCAAAGGATATTAGAATATTTAGCTGTAATAAAACTTAAAGGTGATTTAAAGAGCCCGATTATATGTCTTTATGGCCCTCCTGGAGTTGGAAAAACATCTTTAGGTAAAAGTATTGCTAAAGCTATTGGTCGCAAATATGTTCGTGTGTCTTTAGGTGGATTACACGATGAATCGGAAATTCGTGGACATCGCAAAACCTATATTGGTGCGATGCCTGGAAGGATTATGCAGAACTTGAAAAAAGTGAAGTCTGGTAATCCTGTCTTTGTACTCGATGAAATTGATAAAGTAGGTAGTGATTTTAGAGGCGACCCTTCTTCGGCTTTGCTAGAGGTTTTAGACCCTGAACAAAATACTGCTTTTCATGATAATTACTTAGAATTAGATTACGATTTAAGTAAGGTGATGTTTATTGCTACTGCTAATACTTTAGATACTATTCAACCGGCATTGTTAGACCGTATGGAAGTCATCGAAATTAGTGGTTATACGGTTGAAGAAAAAATTCAAATTGCTCAAAAATATCTCATCCCTAAACAGCGTACTATGCACGGTTTAAAAGCTGCTCAATTTAAATTAAATGATGCAGTGCTCGAATCTGTTGTTGAAGAATATACCCGAGAAAGTGGTGTGAGAAATTTAGAAAAGAAAATTGCAAGTTTGGTCCGCCATAATGCCATGCTTATTGCAAGTGAAGAAGAGTTCAATCCAAGCTTAAGTAAGGAAGATGTTGAAAGGATTCTTGGGGTCGATAAACTCGAAAAAGAAATCTATCAAGATAATGAAACTGCTGGTGTAGTAACTGGTTTAGCATGGAGTCCTTCTGGTGGAAGTATCTTATTTGTCGAAAGTACTTTAACTAGAGGTAAAGGAGGTATGCTTTTAACAGGTAAATTAGGTGATGTAATGAAAGAAAGTGCTTCCACAGCAATGACTTTCCTAAAGGCTAATGCCGAATATCTTAAAATAGACCATAAAGTTTTTGAACATTGGGATACGCATATTCACTTTCCTGCTGGAGCAATTCCTAAAGATGGTCCAAGTGCTGGTATAACTATTCTAACTTCTTTGGCATCCTTGTTTACTCAGCGTAAAATAAAGCCTTTTTTAGCTATGACTGGTGAAATTACTTTAAGAGGTCGTGTATTGCCTGTAGGTGGCATTAAAGAAAAAATATTAGCGGCAAAAAGAGCTGGAATAAAAGATATTATTATGTGTCACGACAATAGGAAAGATGTTGAAGACATTCCGAAACAATATTTAAAAGGGGTTAGTTTTCATTATGTTAAAAATATGCTCGAAGTTTTGGATCTTGCCTTGTTAGATAAATTGGTAAAAAAACCTTTAGATTTGCAATCTTATTTGAAAGATATAAAAAAATGAAAGCAGTATCTAAATTAATATATGTCTGTCTGTCTGGGGCACTTATCTTAGTTGCTTGTAAGGCTGGTAAGACCAAAGTTGCAACAACAACGCCAGCTCCAGTAGCAGCCACAACTAATGTATGCACTAATACTGCATATACCTACGATAACGATATCAAATCTATTATTGATAACAATTGTGCTAAAACATGCCATAGTGCAAGTAATCATGCAAGTGGAATTAATTTAAGCACACATGAACTGGTTAAGGAGGAAGCTTTAAAATCACGTTTCATGCAATCACTCAAGCATGAGGGATGGATTTCCCCTATGCCCAAAAAGTCGCCCAAACTCTCGGATAGCACCCTCAATGTTTTGAGCTGCTGGATAGAGAATGGATGTAAATAAACGGTCGAAAACACGTTTAATGTGCACCCTTCCTAAGCAATTAGGAAGGGCTTTTTTATTCTAAATAAATTTCTGAAACATCTACCGCATTTGGAAGCTCTACCCACGCTACTGTATTGAGTCCTAAATCTAAAAACATTACAGTACGCTCGGCTCCCGTATTCTTATCTAAGAGTGTTCTTATACTGATAATTCTGTATTTCTTTCCTCCAAATTCGCAAGGTAAATACTTGGCATCAAAATCGCCATCTGTGAAAAAATACTCGTAAAAATCATCGCCTGTTGTTTTGTCATAACTAGCATTCGGATTTGGAAACCGGGTCTTCTTATAATATTGGATGTGTTGAAATCCCTTTGCCGGACAAGCACTGATGAAAACAGAATCGCCTATACTAACAGTTCTCGTACTGTCGTTGGTAGCTGCGCTTGAACTCATTGATATTGTCAAGGAAATGATGGTTATGATTAAGAATCGCATTGGTTTATAGTGGGCAATTTTATTGCCAAATTAAGAAAAATTTTTTGAATTTGAAAAAAAGGCGTTATTTAGCACAATATTTATATACCATAATGGAAGACTTCAGAGATAAGAACAGCATTTTTTCTAAACGTGTTAAAGCTGGCAAAAGAACCTATTTTTTTGATGTGAGAAGTACAAAGTCTAATGATTATTTTCTAACTATTACCGAAAGTACTAAAAAGTTTGAGGATGGCAATTATGTTAAGTCTAAAATATTTCTTTATAAGGAAGACTTTAATAAGTTTTCTGAAGCACTAAACGAAACCATTAAACATGTGAAAAGTGAATTGCTTCCGGAATATAATTACGACGAATTCTCAAGAAAGGACTACGATCCTGAAACTGGTAATTCGGCTTCTTAATAGTAAGTTTTTAATTGTTTTGACTTTCAATCAAATTTGATTGAAATCGTAATTGAACATATACGATGATAGTCTGTCTTTGATTATTTCTTAGTGTAAAACTCGCTTAAATTTAATAATAAACTGAACTGGTTACTATTAAATCCTGGAAAATAAGAGGCGCTTCCATAACTAATATTAAACTTTTTTACTTTCAATCCTAAACCCCAACTAAATCCTGTTGTTGCTCTCCTTTGATCTTGGGTCATTTCTTTCCTTTTTTGATGGTTATACCCAAACCTAACAACGAAGTTTTTAGAGAAATTCATTTCACCTCCTAAGGATATGTGTCTGACTATATTATCACCCATAGTCATTTTTTTAGATTTTACATCTCCATTCTCATCTTTTTCGCCTGTTTCATTTATCGTATAACGCATATCTGGCTGTTGCAAATTATTAAATGTTAGATGATAGCGGAAGGGTAGGTGTGCTAATCGTTTTGATATCGTTACAGCCAATTCAAAAGGTAAGTTTTGTCGTTTTGTTTCGCCATATGGAATAGCCTGAAAACCTATGTTTCTGGCAAATGCTGTTATGTTTAATTGCTCAGCAGTATCTATATACATGGCACTTAAATCCGTAGATAAGGCATTACTTACATAAGATTCGTAAATAGAATAAGCGTATTTAGCAGTTGCTCCAATTCTAAATTTATCTTTCCATTGTTTGCCATAAGCTAATCCAAAACATTGATCCTTAACTGTAAATGTACCTGTCGATATTCCACTAGGGGTATAACCTTCAAATTGACCGTAGTCCATGTACAATACATTAAGTGCAAAAGTGCCTAATTTATCCCAATGTCGCACGTATGCAAAGTATCCACCTTTAATGTCTCCAAGGTAATTATTGTATGATGCAAATGCATGGTTATGCATCTTAGAATTAAGTGCTGCTGCCGATTGCCAAGATTGACTAATATCATTATCAACAGTAGCAATAAAGTTACTACCTAAAGCAACTTGTCGAGCCGAAACAGGTAGATTTAAAAATGCATATGAACGTTTGCCTGCAACTTGAGAAATAGCGACCGAAATACTTAAACTAGCTAATATTGTAAACAAAAATTTTATCTTCATAGATGCGTATTCAATGCAAAAGTAAGTCTTTTATTGTATCCAAATCGGCTTATGCCGTAAAAATGACAAGGATTAAAAAATGGTGTCTTTCGAATTACTGACTCCCCCAACCATGCCTAAGCCATTTGTAACATTTGTACGCAATATGATTGGATCACTGCTAAATCCACCGCTCGATTGGCTATAGTTATTGGATTGCTGTAGATATTCATAAAAGTTTTCATCAAATGACTTTATGGATATTTCAAATTTAGGCGTACCATCTGCTATACTAGATTGAACAACGAACTTAAGCGTTTTCGTTTTACCTGAAAATGTGACATCACTAAATAAATAACTGCCGTCTTTTTGTTTTTCATTATTAAGAAAAAGAATATCGTTTGAGTTAATATTTAATGGAAACCAAGTTAATATTCCGCTGTTGTAATAGTTGACCAAAAATCTATAATAATTTTTAACGTCTGGTTGATCTTTAAAGCTGATGGTAAGTTCGCCTAATGGAAATCCCGAAGCATCTAAACCAATACTGTCATTGTAACTCGCTGTAATGGGCATATTATTTGGAATACTTAAATTGGCTTTAGCCACTGGATAATTTCCAGAACTAACTTCGATACGGTAGGTTGCTCCGTTTTTGGGTTTTTGAGCTAATACATATTTGCCACTAAAATAGGTAGCATTTCCTATGTCTATGCCATTCTCGAAGATTTTCACCGTCGCATTCTGAATTAGATAACCTGTAGAATCGGTGGTTTGAAGAATAGGCAAACTTCTGCTAACCTGAACCTCCATAGTTTTATCTGAATCAAATTCTCCATTAACAACTAATTTGCTGCTATAGTTGGGTAAATCTAAATCAATTTTCTTATCGCATGCACTTGCAGCTAATATTAATGCAAGTATAATAGTTTGTCTCATGAGTTAAAATTTGGTGTAATAAGTAATTCCTGGAATAAAGCTTAAGAATGATCTTTGATAAGCTTGAGGTGGATTATTTGAATTATTGATATAAATATAAGCTGGGTTATTTCTTGCTAGTAAATTATAGATAGAAAAACGATAACCTGATTCTGCAGTATAACTGCGCTGTCTTGCTTTTGTTAAACCTACATCTATTCTAAATGTATTAGGAAGTCTGTAATTGTTTTTTTCAGTGTAGTCGTACACAACATTACCATTGATATCTAAATATTTACCAATTGGAACAGATTGCACATTACCAGTTGAGAAAACAACATTTATTGATCCAGTATAAACATCATTGATTTTAAATTGTGTAACTAAATTAACATAGTGTCTACGGTCGAATTGAAAGAAATAGTTCTCATTTCGATTAACGCCTGGGGTATTGCGTTTAGCCCATGCAAGTGAGTAACTAATCCAACCAGTAATATCGCCTCTCCTTTTTTGAAGGAATGCTTCTACTCCATAGTTCCATCCTTTACCTGTTAATACTTTTGATTCCCAATCATTTTCAGTTAGAATACCACCATTAATATCGGCGCCTTCTTTGATTTCTAAAATACGATCAAATTTTTTGTAATAACTTTCTATACTTAATTCAAAATCATTTTTAAAAGGTTGCGAAATTCCTAATGTTATCTGTTGAGACCTCTGAGGAGTAGCAAAAGATGAGGCTGGAATCCACCGATCAAAATTGACGGATAAGAGTCCTGATGAATTGACATTATCGGCTAATAGATGCATGTTTTGATTCATAACCGTATAACTTCCTTTTATGGCAAAACGGTTATTGATTTTTTTATTAATCGAAAATCTCGGTTCTAGATAAACGAATCTTTCATCTTTTTGGAAATATGTCACTAATCGTCCGCCATAAGTAATTTTCACATCGTTACTTAATCTAAATTCATCTTCTAAATAAAGTGCTAATTCTTGAGTCGGGATTGCTTTACTTGCACCAAAAGAAGTATCATTTGATATAACGCCATTTCGATTGTGTTCTGTTGCTGTTGCGCCAGGTGCAAAATATTTAAATGATCCAAAGGCACCAAAACGAAGAGTATTTCTTCTATCTGCTATATAATCGTAATCAACTCGCGCAGTTAAATCTTTTATATAGTTATAGTATTTATAATTGATTTTTGAATAATCTCTAATATTGTTACTATCGATTAATTGAGCGTACTCTAAAGAGATAGTACTTTTATATTGGCTGTATGATAAGGTAAGATTAGA
>JADLHV010000116.1 GCA_020848595.1 Bacteroidia bacterium | reverse complement strand
TTATGGGTGTATTTAAGCCTATTCCTCTTCAATACTGGAACTACTTGGTGGGTATGGAATGCCAGCGCTGGTGGAGCTATCGCTATGCTGATTTGCAATAGTTTAATTATGAGTCTGCCTTTTGTATTCTACTCGCATTTAAAAAAAACACTCCCTCAATGGTCTTACGCTGGATTTGTATTTGCTTATTTAGCTTTCGAATATTGGCATTTTAATTGGGGTGCTGCTTGGCCTTGGTTAACTCTAGGCAAAGGTTGAGCTAGCTTTCCAATTTTTATTCAGTGGTATGAATTCACTGGTGAACTTGGAGGTAGTGCTCTGATTTTAATTACAAATGTGCTCTTTGCTAATGCTATTCTTAAAAATCAGCTTAAGCAAATTTGGAAACCGATTGCTTTGATTCTTCTAATGGGTGGTGTTTCTATTACAATTAAATCTCTTTTAAATTTCAACTCAAATGATAAGCCTTATTTAAATGCCATCATTGCACAACCCAATATCGACCCTTATGAAGAAAAATTCGGTGATGGAGATAATTACCTTTACCCGGAAATTCAATTGGATTATACCATAGAACCTTGCGAAAAATTTTTAGACTCTTCTATTGATCTATTAGTAATGCCCGAAACGGCTATCGTTGGCAACAATGACGAAGCAGGTTTAAATCAGAATTTCTTAATGGAACCTCTGAGAAAACTAACTCAAAATGGCCGTTTAAACATTATTGCTGGTGCCGAAACTTTTGCAGTATACGAAAGTAAAAAGCGTCCAACGAATACCGCTCGTTACGATTCATTCGACAACCGTTGGTTCGACTTTTTCAATACCGCTTTAATTGTTAAAAATGGTGAAGTAGTAGATTTGTATCATAAATCTAAATTGGTGCCTGGTGTCGAAAAAATGCCCTTCGCTTTTCTAGAAAAACTAAGTATTAATTTAGGTGGAACTTCTGGAAGTTTAGGCATCAGTGATAAACCTAAAAATTTCATCATTAATAAAAACTATAAAATAGCTCCGCTGGTGTGTTATGAATCGGTTTTTGGCGATTATGCAACTGAATACGTCAAAGATGGCGCAAATATTCTATCGGTTATAACCAATGATGGATGGTGGGGTGAGACACCCGGATATCAACAACATTTGCTTTATGGTGCTATTAGATGTATTGAAACTAGACGCGAAATGCTAAGAAGTGCTAACACTGGAGTTTCTGCTTATATCAATCAATTTGGCCAAATTATTAATCGAACTAAGTACAATGAGCGCACGGCTTTTACTTGTAGAGTAACTCCAAGATATCGGTTAACATTTTATGTTAAATATGGCAACTTGATTGGTAAAATAGCCTATGCTGGTTTTGCCTGTTTTTTCTTGTTGTTTATTTATCGAAAGTTTAAAAAATAATATTGACTTTCAAACTAAATTTAAGTTATTGCATTCATATTATTTGATTTTATTTTATCTGAATAAATAGAAAATACATGGACAATAAAAATCTTCAAACTATCGATGAGTATATTGCTCTTTGGCCATCAAAAGAACAAAAAATTTTACAACAAATCCGTACTTGTATAAAGCGTATTGCTCCAGATGCTAAAGAAGTTATAAGTTATCAAATGCCAACGTTTAAACAAGATGGAATTTTAATGCATTTTGGTATGTTTCAGAACCATTATAGTCTTTTTCCAGGTTCAGAACCTTTAGAGTATTTTGCTTCTGAACTCAAAGAGTTTGAAACTTCAAAAGGAACTATTAAAATACCGAAAGTTATGGCTGTCCCAGAAAAATTGATAGAAACCATAGTTTTACATAATATAGAAAAGATTAAAGCTAAAAAGCTTAAAAAAAAACAAGCTTAATTTAATCTCTAAAATTTCTAATAAACTATCTAATTAATTTAATATTTAAAAATCGACTCTATGGCTTTAGATTTCATTCAAAAATTTTGGAACAATCTCATTGGTTCCGACGCCGAAAACATCCTCAATAGAGCTAGAACATTACCTTCTATAACATCTATTCCTGCTGAATTTATTGATGCTACCGACGATGATGACTTAGAAGATTTGTTCTTTTTGCATTTTGATGCTATTAAAAAACAAGAAAACATTGATGATCACACTATCATATTCAAACTATCTGAGGAAAGAAAGGTTGTTTACCTCATTTCTGAAATATGGACTTATGCTTTAGGAGCAGATTGTAGTGAGTATTTGAGCTATTATTTTGAGATTAGACACGAAGTTCCATCTGCTCTCAAAACCATTGGAGCTAACGAATTAGCTGAACTATTTAAAGAATTGAATCATTTTATTGAAGTTGAATATAATGGTCGATTACCCTTTAAAATAGATTTCACAGAAGATTTTGAAGAAACTGAAGAATATTATCAATTTAAAAAATCGTTACAACCTTTCGATAAAGCTATAGATGATCTTTTTGAAAATGGTGATTATGATTTAAACGAGCTAATGGTAGAATATATCAGATTGCATAAAGACAAGTTTCAATAATCTACTATTACTAATTTTTCATTTTTTACCTGACCATATACTTTATTTTCTATAATAATAAAGTAAATCCCGGAACCTATATTATAGTCGATGTAATTGTCTCCATACTCTATGGTATTCGATAGCACTAGGCGACCTGTTAAGTCATACATTTTCAATTCAAAGGATTCTTGATTAGGATTAGCGATATTAAACTGACCAGAATTTGGATTAGGATATAATTGTACGTCTAAATAACCAGGGATATAAGTGCTATTAATTTTATATTGAAATAGATCTTGACGCAATTCTAATAAACAACTTCGCATTAAAGTTATTTGTCCTAACGTAAAGCTCTTTTTGCAATATTCGGTACTATAATCCATGAAATTTTCTATCATATCGGGCATCTCTCCAATTGGTTCGATACAAGTATTTCTAGTAAAATCGCATGTGAAAAAATTTTGACTGATGACTTTAGGCGTCTCAAAAATACCATCATCAAATTTACATGTATCTAAAATAAATTGTGGATCACCAGAAACATGTCTTAAACCTAAAAAATGCCCCACTTCATGTGTTAAAGTAACGCTGTTGTATCGACTACTAAAATAATTAAAATCCATCACTACACCATCTATAGCACTATCACCCCAATAAATAGGATTCCAATTATTAGAACCAGGAGGCGCGGTAGAAAATCCAGCTAGATATTGGCGTCCGTCTGTTGCTGTTAAATTACAAACCCATATATTTAGATACTTTTTTGTATCCCAAGCATTCAATCCGCCCAAAGAATCAAATTTCATTCCGTGTTGTCTATTATAAGCAACGCCGGGTTTTACTCCAAATAACTGAGTACTTACTTTTGTTTCATAGCCAATACTTGCTACGCCATTAGGATCTTCAGTAGCCAAATAAAACTCAATTCTAGTATCTCCTACTCTATCTCCAAACATTCGTCGCATTGTATTGGTATCGGCATTATTTCTTCTAAAATCGTTATTTAATTCATTTAACATCCACAAAATATCTTGATGTTTTACTGCATTGTAATTAGGCACTATTACATGAAAAACAACAGGAATTTGAAAAATTGAATCATAAATAGCTGCACCACGTTTACTGTTATCTTTTAAACTTTCTACAGCATTTTGGTACCAAAGATTATAGGCAGAATTAATGGAGTGATGACCATATCCACAATTTTGTCCAACTATGGTTTGAACATAGAACAAAATAAAAACAAAATATAGAGAAATCCTGAGTAACACAGCCTTACGAATTTAATTTATTTCAGGCATTAATTCAATCAAATTGATTAAGTGAATAAAATTAAATTCATTCGTAAGCTATTAAAGATCCATATCGACTTGATTACGCAATAAATCGTCGAGCGTTTCGCGCTTTCTAATTAAATGTGCTTTACCTTTATAAATAAAGACTTCTGCTGGTCTAAACCTAGAATTATAATTAGAAGCCATACTAAAACCATAAGCTCCAGTATTATGAAAAGCTAAAATATCACCTTCTCTAACTTCGTTTAATTTTCTATCCCAACCAAAAGTATCTGTTTCACAAATATAGCCCACAACAGCATAAATCCTTTCAATACCTGTTGGATTGCTAATATTAGTAATTTTGTGATAAGCATCGTACAACATTGGTCGAATTAGATGATTTAATCCACTATCTATTCCAGCAAACATGGTACTAGTGGTTTGCTTAACCACATTGGTTTTAACTAAGAAATAGCCAGACTCACTGACAAGGAACTTACCTGGCTCGAACCACAATTCTAATTCTCTGCCATATTGAGTACAAAATTCTTTAAATCTCTCTGCTATTTTAGCTCCGATGTCATTGATATCAGTTGTAATATCAGCTTCTTTATAGCCAACTTTAAAACCAGAACCGAAATCCATGTAACGCAAATCTTTAAAATCTTGAGCTGCATCAAATAAGAGCTCTGCTCCTCTAATAAATACTTCAGCGTCTAAAATATCGCTTCCAGTATGCATGTGCAAACCTTCCACATTTATGCCATATAATTTTACAACTCTAGCAACATGGCGCAATTGATAATAAGAAATTCCAAATTTAGAATCGATATGTCCAGTTGAAATTTTATGATTTCCTCCTGCTAAAATATGTGGATTAACACGAATACAAACAGGCACTTTATCACCGTATTTAGCGCCAAACTGCTCAAGAATTGAACGATTATCGATATTAATTTTAACCCCTTCATTTACGGCCATTTCAATCTCTTCCATACTTACACCGTTAGGCGTGTATAAAATTTGTGTTGGCTCAAATCCAGCTTTTAGTCCTAACAATACTTCTTGAATCGATACGGCATCTAATCCAGCACCGAGTTGTTTCATATATTTAAGAACAGTTATATTCGAAAGTGCCTTACACGCATAATGTAAACCAAGTTTCACACCTGGAAATGCATGTGTTAATTTTTCGTATTGTTCGCGCATCGTTTCTGCACTGTAGACGTACACTGGCGAATCGAATTCATTTACTAATTCAAGTAAATCTACACCATCTAAGCTGTATCTTCCGTTTATCAATTCCATTATCACGCAAAAATAATGGAAATTAAACATCAAAAGCTATCTCGATTTCAGAATTTTAGCTAAACAAAATTGAGTTTGCTTTATAGATTTGCGAATACACAGAAAAATGAGGAACTTGCGAGATAATTAATGAAAAGAATTTTAGCGATTGATTATGGCTTAAGAAGGGTCGGATTAGCTGTAACAGATTTATTACAAATGCTTGCTCAGCCCTTAGAAACCATAGATAACAGGAAAATAATTGACTATTTAAAAGCTTATATGAGTCGCGAACCAGTTGAAACAATTGTTTTAGGCGAACCAAAGGATTTAAGTGGTCATGATACGGATGCAAGCGAGCCGGTGAGACAATTCAAACAAAAATTGATGGAATTATTCCCAGATATTCCAATCGTTATGGTAGATGAACGCCTTACAAGTAGAATGGCTAAACAAACTTTAATTGATGCCGGTTATAAAAAACACGACAGAAGAAATAAAAAACTTGTAGATACAGTGGCTGCGGCATTAATTTTGCAAACTTATTTGGAAACAAAATGATTTTACCGATTTACGCATACGGAAGTCCTGTTCTTAGAAAAGTTGGAGCAGATATAACACCAGATTACCCTGGACTTCAAGAACTGATTGCTAATATGTACGAAACTATGTACGAAAGTGATGGAATTGGATTGGCTGCTCCTCAAGTTGGATTGCCTATCCGTTTATTTGTTATTGATGGCAGTCCAATTGAAGATATTACTCCCGCTGGTTTTAAACAAACATTCATCAATGCTAAAATATTAAATGAATGGGGCGAACCCTGGAAATATGA